>CAZHAH010000030.1:0-43474 GCA_964530095.1 uncultured Desulfobacteraceae bacterium
CAAAGATCTTGCGATGCTGAAAAGGTGAGGGATCAATTTCCCGGAGGTCAATAACCCGGGTGATACCATCCTGTTCGATATCATATTTTTTGGGCATAATTTCCCCCTTATCAACAACCGGACAGCAGTGAGATGGCTAAGTGAAAAGGTTCATATACAAGACGTAGTGTTTTTTAAGGAACGAGACCATACATGTAGTATGCCGAGTGTCTGAAAAAATATAACAACGCAGTAGGTGGGACTTTTTACGACGCCATTATTGTGAGCAAAAAAGATGCCAGTTTAAGCAAAGATTCCGTAAGGACTACGTCAGAAAAAAACAACTGCAGTGATTACAAGATGTTATAATTATTATTAGCACAAAATAATTTTAAAGCTCAGTTTTTTCTAGGATGAAAGAACTCTTCAGAACTTCCGGAATGCACAGTTTTTAGTGCATTCTGAACAAAGAATTGTGCACGCGCTTTGGCATACATCTCCTGGCGATCACGTTTCGCCCTCACTTCAAGGGGTGCAGAATGGCGATGCCTCACAAGTTGAGTGGTAATTTGGTTCGATTTTGATTCTGTAGTTTTTAACAGATGCATGGTCGTTGATCTGACACATTTGCAGTTTCATTCTACAAATCGATATTTTTGCTCATAGAATTTCTTCATTTCTTTATCCTATCGTTGCAAAAGTTAAGGATGCTGTAGCTACGAGGCGTCTAAGGGTGACGCTGTAGTGTACTACCGCGAATCCTTGGCAACGAAGGAGATGCGGTATGCTCGGCTTTCCCATAGGGCAAAAACATGTAAAATTAAATCCTATTCTTGGATGTCACCTTTGGTCTACTCTATAAACTTGAATCCATTATCTCTAAACGCTTACCATTATTGCTTTAGACACCCCTTTGGCATGTTTTTTATGCAACTTTAGGGTTTACGTTCATACCTTATATCCTTCCCGTAATCCCCATTTTATATAGGCATTATATGGGTGAAAAAGTAGGGTTTATTTTATTCGTGTTTTTTTATATTTGTATAGGCGTAAGAAAGTTTCTATGATCTTCATCTTATTAGCACCTCCAGAAGACAACGGTGCCCAACAACGGGATCATGTCTTCATTCTTGACAGAATCTAATGGAGAATGAAGAATGAAGACTTGATCCCGATGGATTTACCCCGATGGATTTTGTTTGGGGGAAGGCATAGCCCCGCAGGGTGGGACAGGCAGGGCAGGTGGGAAGTGGGTGAAGACGGGTATCCTTACGCAAATAATGGGCAAAATGGCGTCTGCCGATGTGCCCAATAATTATTCTTGCAATTTATTTTAATTATGATAAATGGTTAACCCCATTCATTGTATTTCAAAATAAATTTATACAAACCAGCAACCTTAGATCGAGGGTGCCATGGTGTGAAAATAAAAACCCCGTCTCTTTTCAAAAAAGAAGTGGGGTTTTTTGTTTTCGATATTAAGGATCGAAGTTATTTGGAATTCGAGAATAAAATAAGTCAATAAAGCAAAGGGGTATGAGGTAAATTAATTAAAGATCAAAGTTTGAGCCCAGATCCAAAGTTGTTTTGTCGGAGATGCTGATTTAAAAAAGTTTTGAGGTTAGTTACTTATTCACAAATGGACGTTGCGCAGATTTACGCAGGATGCAGATGACATCAATTTAAAGTTGTGAACGTTCTGCACGAACGTCCCGTATTATTATTTCATCACCGCTTTAAAGAATGATATAGAAATGTCTAAAAAAGGCGGGTTCGCCATCCTGCGTTCTCATACCTTGGAACAAATAGGCAAGTTCGGACTCGGAAAGATGCCGGATGTCGTGGATGCTTTGCAAAAGTCAGGGAAATTGCATTCGTCATTTAAATTGCCTCCCGGATTATCATTGGCGGGAGAATTGGCTACAACGCTGGGCAAACATATCGGTAGCGGCGGGGCTGACATCGACACTATCACAAATTACCTTGACGTAATGAACAAAGCGGCCTGGACCACTGTCGGTTACATGGTTGGTGGGCACGAGGTTGCACAGGTTTATCAAGCGATTGGCGACACAGCTGCAAAAAACCTCAGGAAGGCCACTTTGCCGCTATTTGAGAAAGGCTACCTCGTCTGGAGTGGACAGGGCCGGAAATTGGTAAACGATTACCGCACTACACAGCAAAAAAGAATTCACAATGGGCTTTCCATTCAGACAATAAGCGATGTTTATGGCGAAAAGCTGCTTAGGAAAAACGGCCTTGGCATGAAAGAAATTCAAGGATTGGACAATTGGGCTAATAATTTAAACCGGCATCTTATTGACATGAAAAAAGATCTAAGTGTCGCAAAGATAGAGAATTTCAAACAATCCGGAGAACTTGAACTCGGGGGCGTATATATTGACCCGAAGCTAATCTCCGCTGGCAAAGTTAAGCGCGATTTAAAAAATAAAGTCACTGAATCAAGACCTTCAAAAGAGACTCCATTCTGGTCGATAGAAATCCCTGAACAGGTGGAATAATGAAAAGGATATTTTTAAGTCTATCAATAGTTTTCTTATCCCTGTTGATTTCTCCCCGGGAGAGTCTTGCTAAAGAGCCGTCTAAAAGACCATCGAATGGCCGCGCCGTATCTTTAACCATCATACAAAAAATCCTTAAGGACTGTACGCCAAAAACCAGTTGCCCTGATGGCATCCATAAATTATTCGGTTTGGAAAGGGTGTTAGGGTACGTGATTGATGATAAGAACAACGACCTTATACTGTTTGGAAAGATTGACGGCGCCTCACTATCTCTTTATCTTGAGGACTTCGTAGTCGCCCTGAAGAACACGTGGCTCCATTACGCGACACTCAAAGGCAATACCTATTACTATTCAGTCCCCGGCTGTTCAATCGACCCAGACCCGGGTGTATTACGCGAGCTCCAGGAGGTCGCGGGCCGGATATCCAGCGGTTCGGATCCTAGTGGCGTCCAGAATAGATTAAATAAATGGCGCAACGTCTGTGGCAAACCGCAGAAGGTAAGGGTGCTGGGAATCCCTTTCAATACCAGGTTCGGCAAGGTCATGGTCGACGCGGATTATTACATGAAGAGACTTGTGGACGGCTCCGTAACTCTTGATATCAAGGGATTTAAGAGCCTCACGGACATAACCCTGGATCTCGTCCGCGAAGACATCCGCAAGAGCATGAAAAGCGGAAAGCCGGTTTCGATATCAATACCCCAACAATCCATGAGCAGGTTCTGGTTCTTTCCCGGCGGGCAAAGTTTCTTGGAAGATAAAGGAATAATTTACTTCAAGAAAACGAATGTAAAACTTTTAACCGAAGAGGAATTCCTCAACGAAAGTAGCCAAGTCACTGGCAGCGGGAGACCGAACCCTCTGGCGCGGAAGTTCGCCGAAAGTTTTTCTTCAAGGTACGCCGAGATCGCGAGACGAAGACCCATATATAACGATCTCAAAGGGCTCTTCAGGTTTGTCGCCCTTGCGAAGCTGATAAAATATAGAGGCGCTTTGTCGGATGCTGGGACAAGTCTCCATTATCTTTTGAAAGAATATCCGGTAAAGCATGTCCCTGTAAAACCGACCTTACCAGGCCGCTCCAATGTCAAGGAGTTTAGCCAAAGGGGACAGTTTCAGGGAGGATATGGAGAGTTGATGCTGTGGTTGCCGAGTTGTGGCGGCGTGTCCATCGATATCAGGATTAAGGAGCGGGACATCGTTAAGGACGGAACGAAAAGGCTATTCAAATTTAAAAAAGCGGTCTTAAGCGCGAGGCCCTTTCCCAAAGCGCCCTATTGGGATTTTTGAAAATGGTCGAAGGGGGAAAATATATGCGATTCCAAAAATATTATGGAACTTTTTGATACCGAGCCAGTCTTATCATCAAGGGCCGAAGGCAAGCTCTGGGGCTAACGACTTTTTAAGTGGAAATGAGAAATGGAAATGGGGTAAGCTAACTAAATTAGTGAAAAGGGGGACGACTTAATCGCTTTGGAACTAACGTCCCCATTTACGATAACATTTCACCTGTTTTTTTGGTGGAACTGCAATCTGCTGAAACGACAATGCCTAGCGTATTGAATTTATCATGTTTTCAATCCAAATTTTTCAGGTTATATTTATATAATGATAATAAAATTAAATACCAAAGTATAGCAGCCATTTCTCGTAAATGATAAAATACCACTTTCCATAACGGATTACCTTTTCGCCAACCTTCAGTACCGCTATTTAGGGCATTTATGCCTAAGAATCTAAAAGAAAAGGTTGCCCTTAATGTATGATAAGAATCCGACACCACAATAGCGCTTGTCCACTTATATCTGTTCATGATATTGATGCATTTTATTACGCTTTCAAATGTTGTTTTTGCACTCTTTTCTAAGACAATGCTTTTTTGAGGGATTCCTTCGGCCTGGGCTATATTACTCATAACTATCGCCTCTTCAGGAGGATATTTGCCTAAACCTCCGGTAAAAAGTAAAGCTTTTGACCTGCCGTTGTTAAATAATTCCACAGCATGAAGAACACGTCTTTTCATTGCCTTGCTTGGAACACCACCTTCCCATACAGCGGCACCTAAGACAACAATAACGTCGCATGTCTTTCTTTCATCTGAATCACTCATTTTTAACCAACACCAATTGATTTCCTTTGGGAAATAATCTTTCATAGTAAGGGTTTGGGAGCAGCTCGGATAAGAGCTTTTCCGGTGGGTGTACGCCTCATATTACGTTACAAACTCGGGAAAGCGTCGGTTAATACGAAAAATGTCCAGAACTGCTCCCAGCGCTTGCTAAAAATGAGAGATCGAATTGTAAAAACAGTCTGGACGACATTAATGGTCCATCGCATGCCTGACGTCTTCATTCGAGCACCAATGAGATTCTTACAGGCGGCTTCAATAACACCCTTTCCAATAAGGAGCTTGTTCTGTTGCAATTCAAAGTAAATCATTCGCTTCTGTTGCTGCTGGAGGTACATGAACTCTGCTTCAATTTCCGGATTCTCTTTCGCTTTGCTCCGTCTGTATCGAACGGCCCGAATGACCTTAGAAGCGCCATCGGGATCTTCTTTTAGGATGGTCCGATGTTTTTATACCAGGCCTTTGCATCTAATGAATCTTTGAAATACAGTTCGGACAGCTTTGCGGGATGTTCGTAGATGTGAAAGAAATCAACTACATGAATCGTACTGGGGTATTTTTTACAAAAAAATAGCCATAAATCACGGCCGCCGTCCGTCATACATACAGTATATTAAAATTCGTGTTTCTTGGTTATGGCTTCCACTTCTTTTTCCAGAAGGAATTTGAAAAGGCTATTTAGCTTAATCCTACAATGACACTTACAAAACTGAGTAGGCTTTTGATCCCAATATATTGTTGTTTTGAAAATTACCTTTGTTGTAGGATTAATCTCAAAACAATACATTCCGGAGCTGTGAAATCATCACTCCTTTTGATGTAATAGTTATGTAGAAATAGGAGCGTTTTTAGGTGATGATCACTTAACCAATAAAGTATCGCGGGTGCGGCAAGCTGCATAGTTTCGGGTAGCGGATTCTGTATCTGCTTTTCCCATATAGTTAGAGACCTCCTTGGTAGGGTATGGTCTCTAACTATATAAAATCATTAATAATAAGCCTAGGCGAACATTCCGAATAATATCTGCATGTTGCGGGTTGGCGTGTTGTTGCCCACAATAAATTGGGCTTGATAACAATCAAGCTCCCCAAAATCTGTTATAACCAGCTTTTTTCTAATGCAAAAGCCTTGCGGGTTCACTTCTTCTTCTTAGAGGCATAAAAAAAAGAACAATATAACCTATAAGCAGTCCAAGACCGCATATGGCCAAGAATGTAAACAGATATTCATATGAGCTTAATGGCAATAGATTGAAATTGGTAATTTTTAAAGTATCCTTATATTTAAGTGAAATGGGAAAAATTCTACTCGATAGCCATAATTTGGCGATATTTATAAAGATGAAGGCAAAAATCATTCCTATACTTGCGGACCAAAGTATTTGAAGTGTAAACATGCAATACAAATCCCGCACCCTGAGCCCTTTAACCAGAAAGATACCATATGCGTATCGTTTATGGTTCAACAGCGTCCCTATTTGCGCCCATAAAAGGAAAACAACAAATAAAATGAGAAATAATTGATAAGGGTCTCTTAACGTATCGAGCATTTCACTTAAAAAACTATAACGGTCTAAGGCATCTTTATAGGTTCGGTGTAAATCCAACGCATGATCCTTAATTGATAACAGGAGGTCAATAGCGTCGGATATTGATGTTCGATTCGGGATGTAGATCAATATGTTAGAAAATGTGTTGCCACCGCTGGTCACATCCAGTTGAATCTTCCGGACATCAGCCTGTTGACATTTATCCGGCATTGAACCGCTCTCAGAGAAGGCCGCACAAGGCAATTCCATTTCGCAGTTATCACGATGCAAAACAACATGACCCCTTCGCGAATTGACCACACGATATTGCAGATCATACTGGTTTGCAAATGCAGCTACCCAAGAGGGCCTAAGATGATATGGAAACTCTATGGTGTAATTTCCGCGAGACAACCCTTCTTTTCCCTTCAGACGTGCAATGAATTGTTTATATGATTTCGGAATGATTTCTTCATCAAATGAGTTTATTTTATTGGGCATTAACTCAATTTGTTTAATACGAATACTGCCCTCTTTGTTTGACTCGGGATAATAATGAAGGTCCGGGAATCTTTGCGCCATTTTAAGTGCCTGGTAGAATCGAAGTGTGAACAGAAAGCTGATTTTATCCACCACATGAAATTGGTCAACCCAATGTAGCTTTATTGGATGAAGCTCTTGGGTTTTACCGACTGTTATGTCAAGCCAAAGAATATCCAAGGGCTTTTCTTTGTTTGTGTCCATTTTTTTCGGAAGGGCCTTAAAGAAAACTTCAGGAAGGTTTTCTTCCATAAAATGATAATATTTTTGATAGTCGAAGTATTTCAAAAACCGTTCTTTTGCAATAATCATTTGCAAAGGCGGGTTATTATCATCAACTAAAGTGCTATGTGGAATTGCGGCCTTGTCCATGGCTAATTTCCAGATCGGATCATCGGGATAAACCGCCCAGCCATCAAAATCAGGATCTTCCTTAGACAATTTTTTCCAAGTGTCATTACCAGGTAATGCGATTACATCCATTATTCCACCTTCAAAATGATGATAGGGAAATGGGTGAAAGCCCAATTTTTTTATTTCTTTTATTAGGTCACAATCGATGCCCTTAATTCCGTCTTTGCTAAGAAGGTTGGGAGCCATTAATACCGGGATTCCATAATCGGGCATGTTTCCCAAAAAAACATCCACAAATTTATCTAATACGCCCTCCCTGCTGCCTAAAAGAAGTAATGACAAGAAAAATATCAATATGAAAAAAATGGTGATCCAGAAAATATCTCTTTTGCCAGCATACTTCGCTTTTCTATCAAAGCTAAATGATCTTCTAAAATCTTTACCGGCGATTTCTAAAATGGGGCCCACACTCGCCTCCTAATGTTAGTGCAGATGCGGCATTCACCATCCAATTCTATTTCTATAGACATGCAATGTGAAACCAAAATGGCAGTCTGCACGTACTGACGTTTACTTAAGAGCTCTCGGCGTTGATTTTTTTATGGTCGTGATCGATTTGTATTTCACACTGGGATCCATTTACATTTACCAGAATCGACATTAATATATTGCTTTACGCCTGCTTCCATCGGATCATCATTATGATGAGTAACCCAAATCAGCAATCTCTGTCCTAGTTTTCCCTCTTCATCCACCCACTCAAAGAGAACCTTCATTACCTGATCACGGGTTTCTTTATCTAAACTGCCCGTTGGCTCATCAGCGAAAATGACTGCAGGATCATGAATAAATGCCTGTGCCAAAGCAAAGCGTTGGCGTTGGCCGCCGGAAAGCTGCGACGGGAAGCGTTTCATAAAATCATCACAGTGAGTCTCCTCTTTCCACAATAAAACTTTTTTTAAAATTTTGAGACTTAAATGCCAAGAAGCCTTGGCACTAAATCCTTTTAACCGCAATGGATAGCTTAGGTTTTCATAAATACGCAGATAAGGTGTAAGCGTACTGTCCTGGAAAGCAAATCCGAAATAGTTTCGTCGTAGTTTAGTGATGTCTAAATTTAGACGACCTTTTTGATTCCATTCAATCAGCTCATTTTGGTCTGGCAGAGACCATGAAACCGAACCGCGATCCGGCCATTCAATACCGGCCATAATATTAAGCAAGGTACTTTTCCCGGCTCCGCTGACTCCGAGAATGGGTATCTTCTTTATGATTCCTTGAGCACTGCCTTTTTTTGGAATTTCAAAATCAGTGACGTCTAGTGAAAAATCATCGCTTCGCTTCAGATAAACATTTTCTATTATACAACTTGGAGAAGTCATGGCATTGTAACTCCATTTATAGCAATTCCAAAATAATTGTGAATCGAGATAGGGGAATGCATAACGGCGTTCGCCTTGTTGGTGATCGGTACTGCGGCCCTTTGGGCTTCACCCTTTAAGCCTGAAGGCCGGTTCTGTTTAAACTGGAGTTTCTATACCGCCATAAAAAGAATCCGCTAAGATTTACCACTGAACAGGTCCAACGCATTTACTACGATCTCTATTGACGGGTATGAGTTTTGCTTTATTCCCCATTGGGGTCTACCACGTTTACGTAATCCGCCACTTGCCTCTCGGAGTTGCGGGAACAACCCGATAATTGGGGTGGCATAGTGGGCAGTCCTCAGGCAAAGCCATCAGACTAGGACCCCAACCAAAAGACACGGGTTTCTATACCGAACTGAATTTAAGGCAAGTACGCCTTAGGAAGCCAATAGGCATTAATATCTCTAAATTGATGATTGAATCTCATTTTATCACTTTTCCCAATCGGCTCGCTTAAAATATCACCGTCTATATACGGTATCTTATGGCCGGATGGGCAGCCTGTGGGAAAGTTTCCGATTGTAAATTTGGGTCGCAGGTCCCCCCTTTCAACTATCCGTAAAAATTTCTGAACACTGTGCATCCAAACGGATAGGCGCAAAATCTCACAATCCGGCACTCTATTGCGGTCATTCAAATCGTCAAGACTATAGTGAAACAGTTTTGAGGAATCACTCACCGGTAAATTCCCGATACGTTGCAAATAGATGCTCAACGGCTCGTTGGTATGTTCGATGAGGGGTTCTCTGATAACCTTTTCCAACGTATCTTTAATTGCATAGCCAAGGGCTTCTCGCAATTCGCTTCCTTTGAGTTTCGTTTGATTCCCGAGACCCCTTGCAATGAGTATCCAGTCGTATAAATTCTCCGATGTCAACCAAACATCTTCAACAATATCATCCGTTATTGGTAAAAATGCGGGAATAACGGCTTCATAGATTCGATTTTCATATTGCGCGCCTAGACTCTTTGCGCTTCCCTGTCTCACTAAATCCCAGAATAAGCCTGGAATATTACGAAATTCCTCGCGCCCCTGAATGCTTTCAATAGCTTCGACCAAAGCTGCGCCTCCCTTTAGATCAAGTACGATTTCGTTGATTGCTTTGGGCTGAACAAATGCGCTAATCCTGTTAACTATTTTTTGGCTGATTTCTGTGTCATCAGCTTCTAACAGAAAGAGATTTTCTTGGTCTGCTTGTTGTAAGATTTTCATCAAAATAGTTTGTGCCTGCTCATTGAAAAGGGCATATGCGTTATCGTATAGGTCTTGATTCCTGGCATTTTCTCTGTCGTTCGGGGTTTGGATAAAAAAGGTCACAATATTGCGCTCTTTATTTTCTTTGGAACCTTTTAATTTTTCTGCTATTTGCTGAATGTTTATCGGCACGCGGCCTCTTCTTGCCTGTGCCGCGGTGCTATATCCATTATCACCAATGACAAAGAGGATTTTTAAATTGGTTGGACAGGTACTTAAATCCTCAATGGCTTTTAAGATGCCGCCGAAAAGATTTTCCTCATAATCGTCTTGGGCGGACCAATCAACCAGGGTGACATTGACATCGTGAATTTTGTCATTAAATTCAGGCAAATTATCCTGAATAAAATCGCGATCACTTTCACATTCACCGGAAAGCGGAAAACCTTCGCCCAGTTCTTTTTCACCGGCATATTGATCCCGGTATATACGGAACCCAAACCGCAATTGTATTTGGTTAGATTCAGGTAATTCTTTTAGCTTCTGAATAACCTGCTGCACTACCCCGGGTTTTTGCTTATTATCTCGCGAGCCCCGTATGCTTTCAATGTGTTGTTCCATCGATCTGGTACCGTCAATAAGGAACATGATATCAATATGCTTCATCTCTGAAACTGAATCTATCCCCATGTTAGCCTGCAATGCTTCCGGATCAACAATAGATATGGTGTCTTCCTGATGCACCCTGCCAGGCAAACCCGGTATTGGCAGCATGACCTTGTAATACTGTTCGTTACCGATTTCAGTCCGACCGATGATCGGTAACCGCTGGGCTATTTTAAACCAACGTTTCCCGCCCAATATCGCCATGGGGTTGGTTTTATTTAATGCGTCATCTTCAGTGGCATATGCCCACACCGCTCTTTCTTCTCCAGCCTTTGTATGGCCTTCCGGAAAAACAATATTTTCGGCTGGCCGGGCTGCAAAAGCAGTATCCCATATAAAGCCATCTGGGACGCTTACCCAACCCACCGGCAAATTGCCGTCTCTAAGCATATAAGAATCGGAAAGCAGATAGCTATTGTTATTTTCATCACAATCGATAACAAAATAGCTATCAAATCTGGATAATTCACGACGAGGCGTGCTATCCAGCTCTGGTGATGAATAGGCTTTGACTGTCGCCGGTTTATCTCTGCGAACATCAGTAGCCGTTTTAATAAAAAACTTTTGCTCTAACCCGGATTCCCCAATGACAGGTCTTAGCGAACATAATAAATCTGAACGCTCAATCCACCCAATGGGTTCTTTGGTGCTGCCTTCTCGAACGTGGATACGGTTTGCGTCAGCCTTTACGACATAGACATATGAGCCGAATGTCTTCTCTCCTGTGGGTGTTGAAGTGACCGAATCAGGGAAGATAGGGGCTTTCTCTCTTATCACAATTATCGGACGAATATGATCAATAACTCCGTTCTTATTCTTAACTACAGGAAATTTATAATTTGTGCATCTTGAACAAATTACGGCATTCGCACCCGAGGGTGTAGCTACACTTCCTAATGCAAAACAACCAATTACAAGTATCCGTATAAATCTTATCGAGAACATAGCATCCCTCCAATTATTTAAAATTGATTTAATATTTCGACCATCTTATCTGAGGTAAAGCCGCCTCCCAAGGAGTTGCAGGTTATATTAACCTTCTTTTTATCTAACCCCTCTAACCTGCTACATCCCTCTTCGGTATCGGTATAGACAGTGACATGAACTTCATCTAACTTCCAACTCATCAGAGCCGGCAATTGCATATCATCAATGGGTGTCGTCTCCGGATCAGGAAGATGACGGCTGTCTGTGAATAAAATTACTTCATTGATTTTAAGTTCATTTTCTGAGACAGTCCTTTTAATCGTATTCAAACATCTTAAGGGATTAAACCCGTTCCCGGTAAATATTAGGTTTTCATCTATTCTACTTTCGATTTCACTGAATTGGAGTAAAAGCATTTCTTCCCCAGAAAGTTGAGTGGTAACCTGCCGATCGGAGTTCAATAAGAAAATGTTAAAGGGTAGGCTCTTTCCGGACGCTTTAAGTGTTTGTAGCCACTGTATAATACCTTTTTTGATGGCACTACCAATGCCGTTTTGAACTAGCTGGTCTGAATTTGCGATGGCGATTATTTTACGTCGGCCGGAGATTGTTGTGGCCTTGGGCTCAAAAATGATTTTGCCGTCTTTTTCCCGGCCCTGAATACAAGGGGTTAATTTGCGATCTCCTCTAACAATGGTTGCCCATGTGCATGCATCGGCCTTTAGATTTCCCAAATATCCCGGAATAAATGGATAGAAATCTTTTGTGGCTTGTCTAAGATCCGCATTTTCGCACGCATTCCGGGAAGGATAAAAAAGAACCTTACTATTTGGATCGTATTTCAGGTCTGATTTGACAGCAGCGGGGAGACGGTTTCTGGCTTCTTGCCAATAATCGGTTTTTAGGTAATCCATTGCGGCCCCTTCTTTTATCTGCCGGTGTACCAAAATAACATCCTTATAGGCGGTATTCGTCGAATCTTGCTTTAGCTTAAAGTCTACCTCAGTGGGTAAACCCAAATTTTTCGGCCAATTTGCAGAACTTAAATCAGGCATTGTTTTATTTGTTAGTTTTTCGGATGGATACCAGCCCGTATCGTTATTCTCTGAGTGAAATTTAATCGTTTGTACCCTATATGCCGGTTCTGCTTCGCATGGGCTTTCAGAGATGCTATTTGCACTTGCGATTAACCATGGATCGTTAGCCTTAAATGGCCACCGGTAAGTAAAGTCTTCTAAAGCAATCTTAATAGGGTCCGTAGAGGTTAAATCCACCGGCAGTTTCGAGATTTCATTCCATCCTTCACCCCAGGATAACTTAATGCCCTGACCTAAAAGATCTGGGGTAACCAGATATGTTACATCTCCTCCTTTTGCTTTTCCAAAGATTTTCCTGGGGACATTAACGAGTTTTGGGGTTGGAAAACGAGGCGGGTAGACGATGCGCAACTTTCGAATGGGAATTAGAATCTGCTGTATCTCTTTTTTTATTGCCGATTCCAAAGTAAAGCCTTGCATCAAAGGATCATCCGTATATGAGCAATCCGTTGGTTTGACCTCAAAGCTTTTATTAAGATCCTTAATCGGCAAAAATATTTCTTTGGTTTCTCCTGCTTTAATGGTTTGGCCGGCAATTTCATAGGAGCAAGGTGCATTTGGAGGCAAATTAATTTTAAATAGCGCTGTTTTTAATTTTGTTTTGTAGTTATCCCCGTCCCTCGGTTGTATTTGAGCCGGTGTAAGCCCTGGGATATTAATTAGCGTGGGGTTTTTATTTCCCGGACATGTTGTTATGTAGGTCCGCTTGAGCTTATTGCCTTTACTATCTTTTTTTAGTTCAGCCGGCTCACACGCCTCGCATTTTTCAGGTTCCTGCCGATCTTTGCAGGCGTAAAAGATGGTTTTCCCTTCTAAACTGACACCTTCGAAACCTTTAGGAAGCACGACAGTGAAGGTTATAGGGGTGACCTCTGGCGGAAATAGAATAATTGGTTTCTGAGAAATTATATCTTTGACGGTAAATGTCTTTAGGATGTCATATTGGTCGGGAGCATCAATTGCGTCTATTTTTAATTCTTTTCCCAATTTATCCCAGGTTAGCATTGTTTCAGTTTCCACACCTGGTTTGAGGAAAGTGCTACCTAATTTATAGTCAAATGAGGCGTCTTTAGATATATTAACGTTAACACGGAATTGATTTATTATCGGTAAATAATCGTCATCCTCATTAGGCTCTTCTTTAAGAGAAACTATGCCAAATCCCGGGAGTTCAATTTTTGTCGGTTTGAAAGCGTCATTGCATTTGGCGACATATGTGCAGTTTTTGTATATATCCATTTTGCCACAACCTATTAGATCGATTTTTCCCGTAAGTGTCTCCTTTAGCCCCTTAAATTCAACCGGTAATAGGACCATAAATTCTTTCTGCTTCGGTTTAATTTCAAT
The DNA here is from genome assembly GCA_964530095.1 of uncultured Desulfobacteraceae bacterium. Lineage (GTDB taxonomy): Bacteria > Desulfobacterota > Desulfobacteria > Desulfobacterales > CAZHA01 > CAZHAH01. The sequence goes on from CAZHAH010000030.1 coordinate 13,716, forward strand.
GTCATTTTGCTGATAAATGGTATCCAAGGTTGGCGTTATTGCTAAATAGTCTTGAGTGCAATCATCTTTAGGGCGTATTTTCATATCTTGGTTTAGCTCGCTGAAACGCAATTCGATTTCATTCGTTTCGCCCGGTTTGAATTCCACGTCCTTAATAAAAATTGTACAACGAGCGTTTTTCGGCAACCATACCGGTAGCTTAACAATTAAGTTATTAGAGGTAATTTCGTATTCACCAGGACTAACTAATAATTTTCTAACATCAATCCCTAAAAAGCCGCTTATTTGTAACTCTTCAGGTCTGAAACCAGGGGATAAGAGCGTTTCATATGTTAAATCACCGGTTTTTCTAAACCTCACATCGGCTTCATTTCTCAGTTTCAATTTAGAAGCCCAATTTTCAGCTATAAACTCTTGCGGAAGTTTGATTTGAACTCTATTGCAATTGGGCGCAATTATAATGGTTTTTCCTGAAAGCGCATTAGATATATTGAACCGGTCCTCTTCATACTCACATTTTTTATAAAAAGGGTTTCTCGCTTTAATTGAAATTGGATTATCGAGTTCTGATAATGGGATAGGGATGGTTCCCGTGGCTCCAACTTTGATTTCTTGATCCTTAATCACTATGTCAATCGGCAAACTATTTTCTATTCGAAAATCAGCTATTATATCTTCCTGCTTAATCATTATTTTTTTGAACCCGATATTTGGGTCTATTCCTTCGAAATATCCAAGCAAAGGGATGTCTCTAAAAAATCCCTTAAATTGAAGCAATTTGGGGAAACCACCCATTATCACAAATGAATAACCATCCGCTTCAAATCCGTGATCCTTCGCAATCATCTTAAGGTCTTTATAAGCGTATTTACCTTTATCTATCCTAAAATCAAAAAGTTCCTCCTTATGTAGTTCTTGAGGGAAAATAATTATTAAATAAATGTTGCTTGTTTGCGTAGAAAGGATTGGCGATATAAGGCACTGAAACAGAAATAAGCAAAAATAAAATAAAACCGTTTTTTTTAGCAAACGAATTGAATTAATCATATTGTTTCTCTTTTGAGTTCAAAGATAGTTAGATATCTCATGATAGCTTTATTAGATTATCATTCATGAAAACGGTAAAAATGTCCAAACAACGTTAATAAAAACAGGCACACACAGTTCAACGGTTCACGAAAACATCCTGCTAATTTTCTAATCGGACGAGTCTGAACCCAATACCTTGCCATCTTTCGGCAGTGGCCATACTTTTTCTCCGGCCGATATTCTCGGAATCTACGCGGGTTAAATAGTTTTCTCCTAACAAAAGTATTCTGCCATCTGACAATCTCGTTGATGACATCTCACGAAGGTTTCCGATCAAATGATCAACTTCGTGGCGATTCTCTGAGACGGGGCTGTTATCTGGTCGATCCAACACCGCGTCATCTTCAGCGTACAATACACATGCCGCCAGCCACTGTTTATAGGTTGGGAGCTTTAAATTCAGTTCTGTGACGGTGCTCAGCCAGTCGGCGTATTGAGCTGCTTCTTCCCAGGTAATATTTTCGACGGGTCGGCTTGCAGGATACGGCCTGCCATTGACATCTTGCTTCCACCGGTTACCGAGCCGTTCAGAAACTGCGAATTCGGAACTTTTAGCAAATCGACGAAAATCTTCAATTTTAACCTCACTGGTTTGTATGGAAAAAGCGTTTTCAATATTGATTTTCTCAGGACTATTGGGTCCTGAGTACCAAACGAAACGCTTAAGGTGTTGTGGTATTTTATATTCACCCTCAGGAATTTTTTTTGTAAAGTGCAAGCGTTTCATTATCTCTGTAATTTTTTCAGATTCTTTGTTATCACTGATTTTGGGGAATAGGGTGCTCAGTTTATAAAGAACCAAATAGGATAATTTTGCTTCATCATCATAATCTTTTTCGATATTTTTTACTATCTGAAACTTGATTTTCTCGATATTTTTAAAAGCCGGTATTGTATGCTCAGAAATAGTTATTGCTGTATCATTCCTCGCGATTGCATAAATTTTATGATAATTTGTTGTAACTTTTTGGTTTTCAAGCAATTGTGATAAATTTAGTTCAGGCCTCGTTTCAATCTCATCACTAAACAACCGGCCTATTAAAGTCTTGTCACGTAAAGCTGTAAAGATCCGACCTCGTTTTTCTAAAACAGTAGCTCCTCCTACCCTAAACCAATCTAAAACACGGTTTGAAGGCGAAGGTATTGGAAATCTTTGCTCTTCCTGAAGATCAACTCGATTGATATTAATGTTTGGCAGTACCATAATATTTTTCCCACTTGCCTTCACCTCAAGAGGCACCCATAATTTGAGCAATTCAATGGGAAACTTGTCATCCGGTTTTGCCCCCAGACTGCCTGTAAGAATTGTAATATTAGTCAACTCCCGGACATCGTAGTCACCATTTTTACCGCAAGAAGTTAGCCCAACCACTAATATGATTAAGAAAGACCAGTACATCAATATATTTTTTAACTCGTAACGATAATTAAACCTCCTGAAGCACAGCATGGTAGAGCCCTCCATATCAAAGCCTCATTTATTCGGCTAATAAGGTAAAAGCACATGCAGCAAAACAACGTACCTGTTTTTCAATTCAACAATTGGTTCTCTTATCCATTATATTGCCTTACCGAACAAGCATGAAAAATCGACTATGTTTTCTTCAAATAGATCTGTTAAAATAGTAATATCATGGCATGCTGAGTCCCTCAGTCTGCGTCATCAATGCTTTGAACATCCGTAAGTGAATTAAGCTGGAGGTAATGCCCCCAGATAGTCACGGCGGATTTAGCAAAAGCGGTCGGTTGGCGTTCGACCATCAATGCAAGGCTACTATCTTCCAACAAACCATTTCGCTCTAGAACATAATTATTATCATTTGGATCATCCGGATTTTCTTTATAAATGCGATGTGGGCTGATTTCTTTCTGAGATTTACCCATATTGGTTTCAAGCCCACCTTTAATTTGTGATTCCGGATTATTTGGAATTAAATCCTTCCATTTGCTATATTGTGTACTTTCAAGATATTTTACAAAATCATCTAAATTAATAATTTGAGTGCGCGTTTGTTTCTTATGTTTACTATCATATCCCTTAATGTTGAACTCTGTTTTATCCTTTTTTATTGACCGTTGGAACCCAAAAACATAGGACAGCCAATATCCGGAATATTTGAGATGAATGTATGCAATAAAGAGGTAAATAAGGAGCAAAGCGATTATGGGGATAATACTGAGATGATTTGGGCTTGTAATCGAAGTAGTATCAAATGAAGTTTTTATTTTAAAATTTGAAACAAGCAAGAGACATTTTAGCGCTGCCAACAGTACAATAAAAAAACCACTCAAATTGCTCCAAAAGTATAAGCATCTTATCCTAATAGGCTTTTCTATTTTTTGGAGCAAATAGTCCTTATAATCCCTATACTGCTCTTTTCCTTTCGCATCACCAACACGCATTTCTGGAAAGATTCGCAGAAGCTCATTGTCTGTTTCAGATTTTTTTCCTTTTTTCCAGTGGTGCCAGTAAGCAAAAAACAGATCTATTGTAATGGCAAGAACAGAGCCGATTGCCAGCCAATACCATGCCAATACACTCAGCAAGGAGAGCGAAAGAAACAATAGGCTTACGATTTCCAATGTTATGGCAACAATGACCCATGTCTGATCTTGAGCTGGGTCATAATTGAATAGACCCGGCAACTCAAAGCCGCCAATTGGCTGTGGTATTTTTCGCAGAGAGTAGTACATGCGCTTTGTTCTCGCAGAAGGTTCGAAACCGGTTTCTGAAGAAATACTTTCTTGAACTGTAGAAACATTTTCAATCGTATCATTTTCTGCCATGTCATCTCCTCCTTTAATGAAAGTAGACTGAGGTCTCCACCCGCTATGCGGGTGGAGACCTCAGTTTTGGCACGCATTTTCTGGAAAATGTTGTGAATATCAGTGTGGTTCAAAAGCATATGGGCCACGCAGACGTTAAAACAATCGAGGTTTACACCCACGTCATGGCCAAGAACATCAATGCCGTGATCAGCCCTTATCCGCATGCCGAAAGCGATCTAATAGAGACCAGGTTTATCCTCATTGGGTGTATGCAAATCCACTGGAAACGAAAAAACCCCATTTGCTTTCTCTGAAGGAAATGGGGTTTTGGTGTTCAGTTCATAGCATCCTCGCCTTGAAGCGTACCGATCACATTTTGATAAAATTGAAACGGTATGCCGTGTCTTATACCACGATTATTTAAGAAGTCAATTAATTTAATAAGATGATACTGGGTAGCGGGTTTGCGATGAGGAGCGGGAGCCCTGACGGTTGTCTAATTCCGAAAGGGAATAGGGGACTGCTCTTGGCACCTTCGGAAGTATCTGCGAATTCCCAAGCCATCCAAAAAGCTAATTCAAGGTATTGGTTTCTAATAAAGCCTACTTTTTCACCCATAAAATGCCTATATAAAATGGGGATTACTGGAAGGATAAAAGGTGTGGGGTATCGGGGACATCCTATATTCCCGTTGCGTCTTTATAGGGGACATCCTATATTCCCCCTGTCAAGCATAATTTGTTAATTTTAAATAAGGTTATAAATTCAGATAGATATGAGACTTTCTTTTTTAGGACACACTTCTCCTAATAGCTTTTTGACAAATTTTCGGCGAATCTCCCACTAATAACGAACCACACATCTAATCCCTTCGTCAAGCTCAGGACAGGTCGTTACGATTATCCGGTATGCTCCGATAAATCGGAGATGCCAATCATCCCCACCAAAGAAACGGCAGGCAAGCCTTATCCAGATTTACGATTCAGCCCCGCCTTTTGGCGGATAAATTGCCGGGCGCTGTAGTACTTATCTAATTCCGGCGTAATAGGGGACGTCCTTTAGTTTTCCAGTTTACTTTTTTTCTTGACCACGCCGAAATCAAATTCCTCCAAATTCTGGATACTCTTTCCCATATTCGATTTTGAAGCATATTGCCTTTGGAATCGGCACCTTGGTCCGCTTCCTTTCCTCGATGTCGATAATGCCGTATTTAGCGAATGTTTTCAGGGTTCGGGACAGATTGCTTTTCTCGCGTCCTGACAGATCCGCCAGCTCGCTGATGGATTGTGGTCGTTTTTTTTCAATCAGCTTCAGCAGTTCAACATTTTTAGTGCTGAGTACCTGGCTCATGGTTTCGATGGATTCAAACCATACCTTCGGCTCATTTTTTTTGAGTTGATATTTCCCGGCGGCAATCGCTATCGTAAATTTCTTGAAGTTTTCATAAGGCATGATGCCGATTTTCATTTCCTTAGTTTTCATTTCATCACCTTCATTATTTTCGAAATTCGTCATAATCCACGCCTGAGATTATCATCAGATGATAACTATGTCAAGTTAACGAGCTTAAAAACTGCTTTTTGCATATACGGTGAATTTAACAGGGCAGGCGGATGACGCGGATTACACGGGTTTTTATTATATCCATGAAAATTCAGTTTTTGAATTCACATGGCCACCAATTCGCCTGACGGCGAAAAGGCTATGGTCTGACATGCAATCAGAATTCCGGGACGTTCCTTGATAAATTGATATGTCGATTAAATTCTGGAATTCTTTGGGACGCCCTTGATTAACTGGACTTATAGCTTAGGGGACGCTCCTTCATATGTTGATAAGCGTAATAGGTAACGTTCGTGAAATTGGGGACATTTTAGTGAGACGATCAGGGTAAAAGGCAACGCCTTGACATGGTTCCACCAAATTTCTCAAAGGCGAAAGCAATCAAAGGGTGGATTCCTTGAGACAATCTTCATACCCGACCAACTTGGGAAAATACTTAGTGTATACACCTCTGTCTCTTGTCAAAATGGTACTGCACTTCGCCGAAGCGAACCCTCCAATATAAAAATCAGACAAGAAATGCTCTTTGAGATTCAGCTTGTGGCCGCATTCAGGACAGTTTACTTTTGTTTTTCGTTTTAAATATCGCATCCATGCCTGTGAAGCCGAAATGACCGAATCAAGGTCGAGCGGTTCTATCATAACTTTGTGCTCCTCTAAAAATTTGCCCAACTGTTTCGTGTTTCCTTTAAATTGGGGCATAAGCTCCGCAAACACCGCCGAGGGTGCAACCAGATTCTCTCTCTTTTCGAGAGCAGCATAAAACTTGTCCTGAAAATTTCTGAATTCGTCGTTCAAAATATCAAGCAAGATGGTCGTATCGACGCAGACTCTCAATTTACTTTGCCCCTCACTTCGTCCATATATTCCATTGTTTTGAGTCCGCCCTTGAACCTTCCCCGCCACCTCCGCTTAATCGTTTCGATTGGATCAACAACAAGAATGTATTCTTGCCCCTTTTTTGTGATATCGACTTCAGCTCCAGGAACAATGCCCATTTCTTTCCTGACCTTTACGGGTATGGTAACCTGATATTTGGCAGTTACTTTAGACAATCCCGTCACCTCCTATGGTATGCCTTTTATTGCCATAAGGTATACCTTGTGCGTAACCAGCTGTCAATTCATTTTTTCCGTTGATTTGTTCTAACAGCGTCCGTTGGTAAACACGTTTCTTGCTATCTGGGACGTAGTTGAATTTGTAGAATAACTTCCATATCTAAAAAGCGCAGAGAGCCCCGTGGAATCCCCTGATAGAGAATATTTCACGGGTTCGATTGGTTATGCCAATTTTGAATTTTCAAATCGGAAAACATCTCGAAATCAGAGGTGTTCCGTGTCACCAGAACCAGGCCGTTCACCTTGGCGATGGCCGCAATCTGACTATCTACATAAGGTGGTATTTGTCCCTGTGCGGCTAACCTGGCCCGTTCTTCAGCATGCCATCTGGCAGCGTGTTCATCATAGGGGAGAATGACCATGTTTTGCCGTATAACATCTTCTATATACGACTCAATCACCTCACGCTTTCGTGAAACCGGCAGGCGTCGACAACCATACTGAAGTTCATGCCAAACCGGTGAAGCCGTGACAATTTCTTCTTGATGTTTTTCAAACATGGTCATCACATGCCTGTTGGGTGCAGTTTTAACAGCTTCTGATAAAACATTCGTGTCCAGTAGGTATTTCATCAAGACCAGTCAACTTCACGGCCTGGAGAATAATCTCTAAGCCCCTTGAAATCTGCGTTGGAAATTTCGATGCCTTCCTTTTCAGCAATCTTGCGAAACGACTTCAAAGCAAGCCAAAAGTCCTTTTTTTTATGACTTAAGCGTTCATATTCTTGAATCGACAACAAGACCGCAACTGGCCGGCCGCGCCGCGTTAACGTAACCGACGGACCCCTTTCAACCGAATGGATTATAGACGGCAGCTTGTTTTTGGCCTCAGCTATAGAATACTGATTTTCCACTATATTTCTCCCTTTTAATAGAATTCATATTTATCACCCCAAAATATAGCTATCTTTATAGCCATAATCAAGTCATAATTTAAGTATATGTGGATTTGCGGGACATCCTATATTCTCCCTGTCAAGCATAAATAGGCTCTCGACAGGTGATCGAAATTCAAAATAACAAACAGATTGAAAAAAAGTTGAACGTTCGCTCAGATTGCTTTACCCTACTTGAAAGAAAACCGAACGCTTCAGGCGGTATTGAGACCGCAAGCAAAAGAAGGGAGAACTGAATGATGCTTCTCAACCCGAAGAACGAAAAGTTCGCGCATCTTGATGTCAAATCAAGGGAGATCATGCAAAAGACCATCGCGTTTTTTGAAGGAAAGGGAAAAACGAAACTGAAGGAAGACGACCATGAGCGCGTTTGGTATGACGATTTCGTGACGTTTGTTAAAAAAGAAAAAATATTCGCCACCCTGATGACACCGGCCGGCTACGGGAATGACGATTCTCGCTGGGATACCTTCCGGATATGCGATTTCAATGAGATCCTTGGATTTTACGGACTGGCCTACTGGTATACCTGGCAGGTTTCCATGTTGGGGCTGGGCCCGATCTGGATGGGAAAAAACGAGGCCGTCAAACAAAAGACGGCCCAGTTGCTGAAAGACGGCGGTATTTTCGCTTTCGGTCTTTCCGAAAAGGCCCATGGCGCCGATCTTTACTCCAGTGAAATGGCGCTGACGGAACTGGGTGACGGTAAGTATGTGGCGGACAGCGGAAAATATTATATCGGTAACGCCAACAAGGCCTCTTTGGTATCGACCTTCGGGAAGATCACCGATAACGATGACTATGTCTTTTTCGTCGTCGATTCGCAGCATGAAAATTTCGACCTGATCAAGAATGTCTGCAATTCCCAGAATTACGTCGCCGAATTCGCGCTCAATGGATATCCCCTCACCGATGACGATATCCTGACCCGGGGGCGGGAAGCATGGGATTCATCTTTGAACACCATCAATATCTGTAAGTACAACCTGGGGTGGGCCTCCATCGGGATTTGCACGCACGCGTTCTACGAGGCGATTACCCACGCGGCGCACCGCTTCCTTTTCAATCATTATGTCACCGATTACCCGCACATTAAGCAGCTTTTTGTGGACGCGTATACCCGCTTAAGCGCCATGAAAATGTTCGCCCTGCGGGCCTCCGATTACATGCGCAGTTCGTCGGAGAGCGACCGGCGTTATCTGCTCTACAATCCCATGGTCAAGATGAAGGTCACCACCCAGGGCGAAGAGGTCATCAATTTGCTCTGGGATGTCATTGCCGCCAGGGGGTTTGAAAAGGACACCTATTTTGAAATGGCGGCCCGGGATATCCGGGCGTTGCCCAAACTGGAGGGGACCGTTCATGTGAACATGGCCCTGATTATCAAGTTCATGCCCAATTACTTCTTCAATCCCGGTGAATTCGAGGAAATCCCCAAACGGGATGATTTGGCGAACGATCAGTTTCTGTTCAACCAAGGGCCCACCAAGGGGCTGGGAGGGATACGCTTTCATGATTTCAATCTGGCCTACAACAGCATCGATTTGCCCAATATCAACATATTCAAGGGGCAGATCGATGTTTTCAAAGAACTCCTAATAACGGCGACACCGGATGAAACACAAGCCAAGGATATCGACTTTCTGCTGGTTTTGGGCGAGCTTTTCACCTTGGTGGCTTACGGCCAACTGATCATTGAAAAGGCCGGGATCGAAGAGATGGACCTGGAACTTATCGATCAGATTTTCGACTTCATGATTCGGGATTTTTCGAAATTCTCCCTGCAGCTCTTCGCCAAGACCGGCAGCACTGCAAAGCAGATGGACTTGTGTCTCAAGATGATCCGCAAGCCGGAGAAAAACGAAGAGCGGTTCAACCGGGTATGGGAAAAATATGTGTATGCCCTCAAGGATGCTTATGAAATGGATGCCTGATAATAGTCGTATTATTGAAAGCGGTTCTTTTCCGATTTCGTTGGAGAAGAGGCAAAATATGATATAGGGGACATCCTTTAGTATTCCAGTTTAGATAAATCCAGTTCTATGATATTGATCTAACATGCCAAGAAAATCGAGAATAGAGGTGCTGAGTGCGTTATCATAAATTTAGCTCAGCCCACTATAAGCGGGTTTGTCCACCGCAAAAAATCCTCATTTCTGAATTGGACACCTTAAAGTGCCATTATTTAATCGTGGATGGGCACTAATTAATCGATATCCAAATGCGCTGGATCAAACGGCTCTCTTCTCTTAATCAAAGTCCATGCGATAACCAGCATCTTGGCTGCAAGTTTTACCCTCATCTTCGTAATGATACCTCGCTCACGTTCTCTTCCCTTCAACATCTTAGAAAAATATATCCTGAAAGAATCAACCCTCGATGACGCCACGTTGGCTGCCTGGAAATGATTCAGGGCAAAATGAAAAAAATTGTGAAAAGAATGGCGGGAAGGTCACTATTTTTTACCCTGTTACTCGTCGGGCTATACGATGCTGATCCAGAGCTTGACGCAGATATGTTTTGATTACTGCTTGACGACTAACGTTTAGCTCTTTCGCTAAACCGTCCAATTCTTTTAGCATATCAATATTAAAATCTACATTAACCCTTTGAATCTTATCTTTGCCCAGAGGTTGTTTTACTCTAAATTCATTAGTGAAATATTTCGAAACGTCTTTCCCATTAGCAGCCATTTCGGATATTTCATCAATCGTGGGAGCTTTGTTTTTTTTAGATGTGTTCTTCATAAATTTTCATCTCCTGTTTAGTTGCTTTCCAAAGTGTCACAAGGTGGTAATATTCTCCATCCTTGTCTTCCCGCGCTTCGTACACAACAGTATACAATTTTCTTCGTACCCAACCTATTGCGCGATATTGATTGGGATAATCAACATGTTGGTCTTCCAAGTATGGATTGTCAAATAATTCCTGTGCTTCTTCAAATCCTATTTTTCGTCTTGGATCGTTTCTTAATCGTTCACTTTTTTCCGGGTCGAATTTGAATCTCATGCCTAAATGGTATAATAGTTATACTATTAAGTCAATTATTATTTTGTAATCAGCTCAAAATAGGCGCTCTCGGGACATTCTATAATCCTTATGTTAAAAGAATTTATTGCAATTTTTTCAATCAATAATTCAACGAGTTATGGAAGCTCTTGATTTATGAGGATATTCCTCCTGTAGCATTTCAATTTGGTTTTTAACGAATCTATTATATCGGCGAACCACGCAATTGATCGTTACGATTATTCGGTATGCTCCGATAAATCGGAGATGCCAATCAGAATTCCGGGACGTTCCTTGATAAATTGATATGTCGATTAAATTCTGGAATTCTTGGGGACGCCCTTGGTTAACTGGACTTATGGGCAGAATAATCCAACCAAAGGGCTAAAAGGGCAGTTTAAAATGCAGACCACATCTCCTTCTTTGCCAAGGGTTTGCGGTAATACACTTCAACAGCACCCTTGAGTGATGTAGGGAACGTCCTTTAGTATTCCAATTTATATGAAACCATTTCTATTGCATTGATCTTCTATGCCCAGAAAATCGAACATTGACGCTCCTGAAGCGGTACATCACATCGTGGCCCGGGGGGCATCGTGGGAAGATAGGGGGCTTCTTCAACCTACCAGAATCTGAGTGCGGCCTCCAACTCGCCTACTAATGATGGGCGGCATACTCATCCAATAACCGCCTTATCATCTTTTGATATGGGGTATTATACTTTTTTGCTTCGTTTTTAAAAAAATCAACACTGGCTTTACTAAGGGCAATGGTGACCTTAACCTTTTCATCTTTTAAAGCTAACTCTTCTGGTGACGGTAAGAAGTCAGCAATCACCTTCACTTTACCAATAGGCTCATCCGTGTATTTTATTTTCTTCTTCATATATGCTCTTTCCTTTTCGCCAATATCCGGCTCCAATGATTCTGATTTTGTTTAGCCGATAGGTGAAACGGACAGTCATGACCCCACCAGCGACTTTCCCCAAGCAATAATATCTTTTTTCCTCATGGCTATGGTCCAAATCTTCTAAGATAACACGATGCTCATCCAAAAATGCCAACTGAGCAAAGGCAAATGAGACTCCATGTTTCGTTTGACCGGTCCTTTTTATCGTCCCATTCAAAATCTGATCCTTTTTTCATAGATCGACAATATCCGAATCTTAAATAGATGTCAATATATAAATATGGCTTATAATATGGCAATGATGTAGGGGACGTCCTTAAGTTTTCCAGTTTAGCGGAAGCCATTTCTATGATATTGATCTAGCATGCCAAGAAAATCGAAAATAGACGTGCTGAGTGCGTTATCATAAATTTAGCTCAGCCCACTATAAGCGGCCTTGTCCACCGCAAAAAATCCTCATTTCTGAATTGGACACCTTAAAGTGCCATTATTTATTCGTGGATGGGCACTAATTAATCGATATCCAAATGCACCGGATCAAACGGCTCTCTTCTTTTAATCAAAGTCCATGCGATAACCAGCATCTTAGCTGCTAGTTTTCCCCTCATCTTTGTAATGATATGGACATACCATAAAAGTGCGCTTGACATACTACGCAAGGCGTAGTACAAGACGAATATGATCAAGTCATGGACCAACAGCCGCTCAAGGCGCTTCTATTTTGAAAGTAAGATATCCAAATTTCGCAGCTTAGATGTCGAAGCCGCCGAGGATTTGCTTGCAGCGCTCGACGCGGCCACTGCGTTAAAAGATTTAAGCCCATTGAAAAGCATCGGTTTGCACAAACTCACGGGCAGTCGATCAGGCCAATGGGCCATGGCAGTGAATGGACCTTGGCGCATCTGTTTCCGTTTTAAAGCCGGGGATGCCTATGATGTTGAAATCGTTGATTACCACAAAGGATAAAACCATGAAACCCATCCATCCAGGACGAATTCTTAAAAGAGAGCTCAAGGCGCGGCAGCTTTCGGCCAATAAGCTTGCACTGGCTTTGCGGGTGCCTTCGGGGCGTATTACCCAAATCCTTAACGGCAAACGCGGCATAACGGCTGAAACTGCCTTGAGGCTTGCACATTATTTTGGCAACAGCCCTGAATTCTGGATGAACCTCCAATCCAAATTTGAGTTGGCCATCGCTGATAGGGACTTGGGTTTGAAAGTTAAGTCCGAAGTCGAGCAAGCCGCCTAATTTTATCGACCGCCTCATTCACTACTTTCCGCCGGTTTTATCGGCGCACCAACAGCAGTGTGTTATCAGGGACATCCTATGATATAGGGGACGTCCTTCAATTTTCCAGTTTTGGTAGCTGGAACAAATCGGCACGGGCTCAAACCTTGATCATTGATTAAAAGATATATTCTTAAGGTGATCAGCGGAAAAACCTGGGGTGAAGTCAAAATGGAAAAAGATACCGTTTTTCGATTGAGTGTCAGCCTCTCATTTAGCGTATGAATTGTAACAAAATTGTTGACACTGTAACAAAAAATGTTACAATATAGAAAATGATTAAAAATTTAAAGCACAAGGGGCTTGCTGAGCTGTTCGAGCGAGGACGTACTCGCCGGGTGAGGCATGATTTACAACCACGTTGCCTGCGACGCTTAGAAGTTTTAGATTAAGCAGAGATATTAACAGATTTGAATGTGCCGGGGTTTAATTTCCACGGTCTCAATAGAGCATCTAAACGATACAGTATCCACGTCAATGGCCCATGGTATATTACCTTTGAGTGGAAAGACGGTGATGCGTTGCGGGTCGATTTTGAACAATATCATTGAGGTAAAGTCATGGGAGAGTATTCCGTTAAACGGCCTTTAAAAAGACCACCGATTCATCCCGGTGAGATTCTGCGTGAAGATGTGCTTCCAGCCCTCGGACTTTCAGTTAGCGAAGCTGCACGGCAGTTGGGTATTTCTCGACAGCAGTTACACCGTGTCTTAGCCTGTACTCATCCAATCACAACCGAGATGGCGCTTAGGATTGGTAAGTTTGCCGGCAATGGCCCGGGGCTATGGTTACGCATGCAACAAGCATATGATTTATGGCATGCTGAGCATCGGATGAAAGACGATCTGTCCAAAATTAAAACAGCTGCATCGGCTGGAGATACCGCGGCCCCATCCGCACGACGAAGCTAAGCCGTACCAGGTGCGCGATACGCGCAAATTTCTTGAACAAGCAGGGGTAGGACAATGAAAACCATGAAGTATAAGGGATATGCAGCCCACATTGAATACAGTGACGAAGACGCCTGCATTGTTGGGCATATTGCCGGAATTCGGGACGTGGTAGGGTTCCATGGCGAGTCTGTAGGAGAACTGCGCACCGCCTTCGAGGAAGCGGTCGACGATTATCTTGAAACTTGTTCAAAAATTGGTAGGGATCCGCAAAAATCCTATTCTGGCAAACTGATGCTTCGTATACCGCCGGACATACATGCTGCCGTTGCCACAGCTGCAGAAACCAGCGGTAAAAGTATCAATCAATTGGTTACGGAAATATTAAATCAAACTGTACAGGATCATTAAAGCTATAAAATCAGTTAGATAGAATGCTTTCTTTTTTTCAGGGTATACTTCTCCTAATACCGTTTTGACAAATTTTCGGCGAATCTCCCACCAATAATGAACCACACATCTGATCGTTACCATTATCCGGTATCCTCCGTTAAATCGGAGATGCCGATCATCCCCACCAAAGAAACGGCGGGCAAGCCTTATCCAGATTTAAGATTCAGCTGCCGGCCTCCCGCTTGGCACGCGGAACAGTTGTAATAATAACGCACATAGATTAATAAGTTCCAGGAGAGTTCATTTGCCTGGTGATCCAATAGTTTTTGCTAACAAAATTAGGGAGTTCGAAATGATCGATCTAGGACTTGGTCTCTACAAACCGGGAAGTGAAGAAGGCAGCTTCGAAGCAACGTGGTATGCTACACGGCTACCGAAAGAAGCTATCGGTACCGGATTGGTAAAACGGAAAGCACGGCGCACAGGGTGCATTGAAGGGGAGTATCTTGTCACATACTACAGCCCGGATGGTGAAGATGCAGGAACCTATGACCTTACCATCAACCGAGTTGGATCCATATATCAGATGTTTTGGAGCTCCCAGGGGGAACTACGGTTCGAGGGCATCGGTATGGATACCGATGCTGGGATTGCCATCAGTTATGGGCCGGTGAGCTGAATGCCAGATAAAATGAAAGGAGGTATCAAAGTATGGACGAAGAGGTTCGCATCGAAAATTTCTTAGAAACAGAGAAACAAAAGACCTTTGAGTATAACTTTTTCAAAAAGGCGGAGGATTATGAAAAATGGGAGGATGCCGATTTTGATGGATTTCATGATCTGGAAAGAACGTTCGAGGTGACGGCGGAGGATATCAAGAATTACTCTGAAGGGATTCTGGACGACAATCCTCTATTCAACGATGAAGAGGCTGCCAAGGAAGGTCCTTACGGGGGTCTCGTCGCCCATCCGCTCTTCTTAACTCCCATCGGGTTTTGGCTCACGGGTGACAAAGGGTCGGGAAGCTGGATACGAACGCCCGGAGCAATTAACCCTGGGCAGAAAATCGAATTCTATGAACCGGTTCGCCCGGGAGATGTCATCAGAGCCAGGTCGCAATTTCACGACAAGTGGATCAAGCGCGGAAAGCGGTACCTGGCCTATCTGACGGAGTACTACAACCAGAAGGATTTACTGGTGGCCAAGTGGTGGATAACCCTGATACTGCCAAAATCTAAAGGGGGTGAAGCGCACCAGTTCTGATGATTTTCGAAGCGTCTTTAAACCTAATATCACCCAGACCTTTTCCCCGGAGTGCGGGGAGAAAGTGATAAAAGACAGGAGAGAAAATGGATTCTGTTACCTTTGACAGCGTAGCATTGGACATGGAGCTTCCGGAGGTTGTCAATTACGTTGACCAGCGGGTCATTACAAAAAATGCGGCCGCATCTCTGGATTACAACCCTATACACGTCAACCCTGATTGGGCCAAAGAGGTCAACCTGCTTGGCAGGGGAACGACGATTGCTCACGGCATGTGCACATTCTCCTTTATGACAACCGTTGTCACCAACTGGAGTTACTCGAGCGGCGGTTTCATATCCAGGCTGGAAAGCAAATTTATAGAGCCGGTGAGGCCCGGGGACACAATCACCTCCAGAGCTGTTGTTACGGAAAAGCACCCGCGATCAAAGGGGAAGAGTTTCGTGGTTCTGGATTTATGGGCGGAAAACCAGACAGGTAAGAAGGTGGCTGTGGGTGTGGCGCATGTTATGCTTTCGTGAAGTCATTCCCGGATAATTCGGAACCAAACAGGCCTATATTCTGCTTCACATGGGAGAAAACAGAGGATGTCTATTCTAAAACTCTTTTCGGGTCCGTCTCCAGAAAAACTGGAACAGAAAGGTGACGCCCTTTTCGAGGCCGGTCTTTGGGGCCAGGCCAAGCTGGCATATGATGGTGCCATTTATAAACTGGAGAAACAGACCGGGGATACCGGAAACGATCAGGAGCGGATTGCCGGCAAACTCCGGCGGTCCGGAGAAGCGCTGGCCCGTGAGCATCGGCAGAACGCCGAAGGCTATTTAGCGGGTGGACACCTTGAGGAGGCAAAGGAGATGCTTGCCCTGGCACTGGGGATTACCGTCGATGCCGGGTTTAAAAAGGAACTGGAAGACCGGCTCCATCAGATCGCATTGAAGCAGGGCCCTGAAGCTCGAGAGGTGTTGCTCGAGTTTCCATACGCACCGGAAGAAGCAGACCATAATACAGCGGAGACATCGGAAGACGATTATTTCTCTGCGCTGTGCGGCCCTTTGCCGGAGGAGGTGCAGGACGTCTACTTTGAATATGGCGAAGATTTTAGATCCGGCTACATCGCTCTGAATCGCGGTGATTTTCAAACGGCGGCAGAAGACCTGTCCCGCGCTATGGAACAAAATCCTCAGCCGGACAGTTATATCCCCCTGGAGCTGGCAAACGCTTACCTG
Organism: uncultured Desulfobacteraceae bacterium; assembly: GCA_964530095.1. Taxonomy (GTDB): domain Bacteria; phylum Desulfobacterota; class Desulfobacteria; order Desulfobacterales; family CAZHA01; genus CAZHAH01. The sequence continues at coordinate 30,128 of CAZHAH010000030.1, forward strand.
AATCTGGGCAGATTAAACGAAGCGCAAACACTTCTGGAAAACTTTCTGCATTATCATCCGGAAACGCTTCCCGCATACCAGCTCCTTTGTGAAATTTACTGGGATCAGAACAATTTTCTCCGTGCCGAGGCGCTGCTTTCGTCCGTATCCGATGAACTGGCCGGGTCTCTGGCTTTTGTGCTCCTTAAAGGTGAAACACTCCACCGTTGCGGCAATTTGCAGGGAGCCCGGGATTATTATCGCGGCTTTCTGGAAACCTATGGCTGGAACGATACGGTTGCCTCGGAACTTGCAAAAATCTATGAATCTCTGAAGGAATCTGAGGGCGCACGAAATATCTATAAGGAGATAATGGAGCGGTGCAACAGCTGCCATGCTCGCATCGATCCGGTAATAAAGCATCGGTATGCAGAGCTGTGTTTTGCAGACGGTATGAAGGATTCCGACATACTGGAACTGTACCTTTCACTTGCACGGGAGATTCCCGACAATGCCTCAACGTACTTTGACAGGATCAGCCGGCTCTATACGGCCCAAGGAAACGCAGTGGAGGCGGAGCGCTTCCGCGCTTTTGCGATAAGGGCCGAAGCAGAGCAGGAGTAAAGCAGGGCTATACTGTTAAACTCGCCGGGGGTTGTTTAATCTGCTCAAAGGACGACCGGAAGCGCATCTCCTTGTCGGGTCACACCTTTCCGTCCCTGCCGAATTTGCATGCTGCGGCGGTGGTTTGAAGGCGTGGTACAGATTTTCAAGATGTTAAGATGTCCCCTATTTCATTAGAGCGATATCGCAATTCAGGTTGATTCACCGCGTCCATCGTAATTAGCTGAATTTCAATCATTTTCCTGGTATGGTTTTGTATTTGTATTTGACTCAACACTACGATTCGGTTATATAAATTTTAAAAACGTTGGCGTATTATAAAAAAAGTGTTGTCATAAATAATTCGACAATGAACATCGACCCGTCTCTTCTTTTTCGCTTAGAACTCTTCCGAAATGTACCACCGGAGTCTATTGAGGTGTATTTGGAACAATCAAATGTTGTAGAACTAAAAGCCGGTGAAATCCTGATTGATCCTGAAAAAGAAAACACCCATATCTATTGCTTGCTGTCGGGGCGTTTGCAGGTTCATCTTGGTTCTGCTACCAAACCACCGTATACAAGTATGGAGCCGGGAGAATGCGTGGGCGAGATGTCGATCATTGAACAAAATAAGCCTTCAGCTTATGTCATCGCTTCAGATGAATCAAGGTTGCTTATGGTTTCTCAAGACACACTGTGGGCCATGGTGAATTCTTCGCACGCAATGGCCCGAAACCTGCTTTATATCCTCTCTAGAAGAGTTCGCCATGATGATATTATAATTGCTGAAAATATCGAAACCCAGCATCGCTATGAACAGTATGCAAAGATCGATGAGTTAACCGGTCTTCATAATCGTCGCTGGATGAATGAAATGTTTGAACGCGAGCTTAAGCGGTGTGTGATGGATAATGATTCGCTTTGTATCGCAATGCTGGATGTGGACCACTTCAAGCATTTCAATGACCAGTATGGTCATCTTGTGGGAGACCAGGTTTTGTCTATTCTTTCGACCACACTGCTGAGCTATTTGCGGCCCAGCGATATGGTCGCGCGATACGGTGGTGATGAGTTTGCCATTTTGCTTCCCCAAACGAATGTGTCTGAGGCGTTAACGATAGCAGAACGATTGAGAGTCGGTATCGCTAAATTACCGCTGGGAAAATACAGGTCTAAAACGCTGGCAAAGGCCACGATATCCATCGGAATTGCACAGATGCAGACCGGTGATAATTTTGAAGCCCTTCTATCCAAGGCAGACAAGGCCTTGTACCAAGCAAAACAAAAGGGTCGGAATCGCATTTCTCAGTTCTGATTTTTTCGGAACTCTGGTGCCCTTACATTGCCAGATCGCCTGTCATGTCCGCCATTTATTTATGTGGTGCACTTTGAATTTGAATTCACCCCATCTGAATGCAAAACAGCTGGCCAGAATAATTAAGAAGAAGGTGCGGGACGGGATCGTCTTGTGCCCCTCGGCTAAAGGAGAAAAAAAGTGAAGACGAAATACAATGCTATTATCATTGGTTCAGGTATCATTGGCTGCAGCATCGCTTTTGAACTAAGCAAAAAAGGCTGGAAAACGCTGAATGTTGATAAGCTGGCAGCTGCTGGACTTGGTTCAACTGCAAATAGCTGTGCCGTAGTTAGGGTCCATTATTCGACTCTCGAAGGTACTGCCGTCGCCTATGAGAGTTATCAATATTGGGATGATTGGTCAAACTATTTGGGAGTTGAAGATCCTAACGGCCTTGCCAAATTCATTAAACGCGGCGTTCTGATTTTCAAATCCCAAGTTAATGACAATCTGAAAAAAGTCAGAAGCATCATGGACGAGCTCGGGATCGGTTACGAGAATTGGGATTTCGCGAAGGTCAAGGCGAAATTTCCGATATTGGATGATACAAGCTACTATCCGCCCCGCCGACCGGAAGATCCTGATTTTGGGAAGCAAAACGCGTCGCCCATTTCGGGCGCTATTTATTATCCCGAAGGTGGTTATATCTCTGATCCGATCCTCTCGACACACAACGTGCAGGTGGCCGCAACGGCCCGTGGGGCAGAATTTAAATACAACGCCAGGGTCGTTAATATTCTAAAACAGGATAATCGTATAAATGGCGTGGAGCTAGAGGATGCTACCGTGATTGAAGCACCGGTGGTGGTCAACGCGTCCGGGCCTCATTCCTTCATTATTAACCGTCTCGCCGGTGTTGAAGACGGCATGAAAATTAAGACCAGGGCCTTGCGGCATGAAGTCGTCCACTTACCGGCCCCTTCTGGCGTTGATTACGAGTCGATTGGATGCCCGAGTTCCGATAGTGATATCGGGGCGTACTGGAGGCCGGAAGTCGGCAACCATATTCTCTCTGGTAGCGAAGATCCGGAATGCGACCCCAAAGAATGGATTGAAAATCCGGACGATTTTAATCGCAACTTGACCGAACAGGCCAACGCACAAGCTTACCGTCTTGCTCTGAGAATTCCGGATCTCGGAATTCCTAACCAAATTCAAGGCGTGGTCGACCTTTACGATGTATCCGACGATTGGATTCCCATCTATGATAAATCTGACTTGCCCGGCTTTTACATGGCTGTAGGGACTTCCGGAAATCAGTATAAAACTGCACCGGTTGTAGGGAAAATGATGGCTGAGCTAATTGGGCAATGTGAAAACGGCAAAGACCACGATAAAGATCCAGTCATTTTTCGCCTCAAGCACCTTAAGCGTGACACAAGCATGAAGTTTTATTCTCGCCTCAGAGAAATAAACAAGGAAAGTAGTTTTTCTGTTCTTGGATAAGGTTTTGTCAAAATAAATGAAAAGAGCTGGAAATGTAAGCCCTGCCACATCTTTGGACAAAACTAAAACCAACGAACTATTCTTAAAAGCCTAGCTGAGAAGGGTTTCATCCTTGAGATCAGCTCCGAATTTTCTAACCACATCCTCGACGGTGAGAGACTTTTTGGCATCACCATCGACGTGATAAATGATTTTCCCCTCATGGAGCATGATCATGCTGTTTCCGTAGCGAATCGCCTGTTGCATGTTGTGGGTGACCATAATGGTGGTCAAATTGTTTTCACGGATGATCTTATCGGTGAGTTCCATTACCCGCTGGGCGGTTTTGGGGTCCAGGGCGGCCGTGTGTTCGTCCAAAAGAAGCAGCTTGGGCAGTGAAAGCGTGGCCATGAGAAGTGTTAAGGATTGGCGCTGGCCGCCGGAGAGAAGACTCACCGACTCCTTTAGGCGTTCATCGAGTCCAAGCTCCAGCATTTTAAGTTTTTCGCGATAAAAAGCACGGCGTGCATTCGTAACTCCCCAGCGCAGGCCTCTGGTTTGACCGCGCAGATCGGCCATGGCAAGGTTTTCCTCGATGTTCATGGAAGCGGCCGTACCCAGCAAAGGATTCTGGAAAATCCTTCCAAGGTATTTTGCTCGACTGTGTTCAGGCAGAGCGGTGACCCGATTCCCATCCAAAAAGATTTCACCTTCATCAGGCGCTTCGGTGCCGGAAATAAGGTTGAGCATCGTGGTCTTACCGGCACCATTGCTTCCGATCACCGTAACAAAGTGCCCTTCAGGGATGTGAAGGTCGATTCCATCAATGGCGACCTTTTCATCCATCGTGCCTTTATTAAAATTTTTTTTTAGACCCTGAAGGTTTATCATTAATCTGCTAAACTCACGTCATTCGCATCAGGTGTCGGTGGTCAGTGGTAAAAAGAGTAGCGAACCATCGACATCTTTCATACCCCCCTCAGATGCAGTTTGTCTTCTTTTCCTTTTTTAAGGGCCGGAAATCCGAGTGCCAGGATGACCATCGCTCCCGTGGCCAGTTTCAGGTCTGTGGGAGCCAGGCCCAGTCTTAGCCCGACGGCGATAATAAATTTGTAAATAATTGATCCAATGATGGCGGCCAGGGTCAAACGCTGCACGGTCTTTTTTCCAATCAGCGTTTCACCGATGATAATCGCGGCCAACCCCGCCACAATCATGCCGATTCCCATGCCGACATCCGAAAAACCCTGGTCCTGGGCAACCAGGGCCCCGGACAGGGCCACAAAGGCGTTGGAGATTCCGAGCCCCATGACGGTCATATTGTCGGTATTGACCCCCAGCGTTCGAATCATCTGCTCGTTGTCTCCGGTGGCCCGCATGGCAAAACCAATCTGGGTGTGAAAGTACATATCCGTGAGAAACTTGATGGTGAATGTCACCACGAAAAAGAATGCAATAATCGGAATAAACCGGTTAACTTCCATGTTTTCCAGCGGCGTCAGAAGGGTGTTTACAGTCAGCAGCTGAATGTTGGATCTTCCCATAATTCGCAAATTCACCGAATACAGGATGGTCATCATCAAAATGCCGGCCAGCAAGCTGTTAATTTTCAATCTCGTATTTAAAAGCCCGGTTCCGCAGCCGGCTGAAAACCCACAGATAATGGCAATCATGACTCCATAGATGGGTGGCAAGCCTTCGGTAATAAGGCGGGCAACCACCGCACCTCCCAGAGCAAAGCTGCCGTCGACGGTAAGATCAGGAAATGCAAGGATGCGAAAACTGATGACAATTCCCAGGGCAACCAGTGCATAGGCTAAACCCTGCTCCAAGGAGACAGGAATCGTTCGCCAAAGACCGGAAAAAATCATTGATTCACCTATGCCGGAATTAAGGGACTTAATAAAGAGGGGAGCAACAACCTCCCCTCAATTGGCTTAGTTCATCCTTATTTACCTTTGATCACGTTGCCCTGCTCATCCCACAGCTTGTCGGCAGCCTTTTCCAACAGGGCCGTGGAGAGTTTGGCACCCTGCGCCTGGGCGGCTTTCAAATTGACCCACAGGCTGTAACCTGCCGCCAGACCCGCCGGGACACTACCCGGATCTTCCCCTTTTAGTATTCTGGCCGCCATTTTACCGGCCGTGTATCCCACCATGAAATAGTCGAGACCGTATGCGGCAACGGCGCCCCGAGGCACGCTGTCACGGTCTCCGGCAAACAGGGGGATATCGTTTTCATTGCAGACTTTGACGAGAGCTTCGAAGGCGGAAACCACCGTATTGTCGGACGTGATATGGATGGCATCCACCCGGCCGACCAGACTCTGCGCAGCCTGCATCACTTCGGAACTGTTGGCAATATGGGCTTCAACGAGTTTGACACCCATAGACTCGATGGCTTCTTTCATCTCCTTGATGTGGAAAGTGACATTAACATCACCGGGATTGTAAATAGTGCCCCACCTTTTAACACCGGGCAATATATCCTGGTACATCCGGCACTGCAGCGTGATCGGCCAGCGGTCGCTAACGCCGGTCACATTCGTTCCGGTCTTTCCCATGTTGGGGACGAGGCCCGTTTTTACAGGATCCGTCACTGAGGAGAAGACCACAGGGATTGTCTTGGTGACTTTTACCGTTGCCTGGGCATTGGGTGTGCTGATGGCATGGACAAGATCCACTTTATCGCCCAAAAATTTCTGGGCGATAATGGCACAGTTCGGCTGCTCACCCTGGGCGTTTTGGCGATCAAAGGAGACATTTTGGCCCTCAATGAATCCTTCCTCCTCCAGGGCGACTTTAAACCCTTTGGAATCATTATCCAGGGCGGGATGAGCGACAATCTGATGCTCACCGATGCGAATCATTTTAGCGGATATTCCGCTGCCAAAGATGAGACCCAACGCCAATAAAACTGTCATAACCGGAATCACTCTTTTCATAATATTACCTCCTTTCTAAGTAAGCGGGGTTTTACCATAAATTGAACTCCGCTAAAAGTACATGTTTCAAATTGATATCGCAAGGGTTTTTAGAAGATGATCCGGTAAGGTCTGCACGGTTATATATAACGTCCTTTAGTTTTCCAGTTTAGAGGAAACCATTTCTATGATAATGATCTAACCTGCCCAGAAAATCGAGAATAGATTCGCCCGGGGAGTAATAACACATCATGGCCCGTGGCACCGAACTCGTCCATTTGAAGGTCTACGATATAAAATACTGTATCGGATGCGACAAATGTCTGCGCAAGATCCACCAGATTCAGAAGGAAGTCGGCTTCGACGTCGCCTCCGTTCTGCAAAAGGACTACAACTCATGAGAAAATGCTGGAAGCGGACGGTATTATCCTGATGGCACCGGTATACATCGCCAAGATTCCAGGGCAGGTGAGCTGAGTAACCCGTTAGAAGTCGAACGGTTTATCGCGGATTGCCTTTTGCAAGGCTACGAATGCATCGGCATGGTCACCTCCACCCTCTTCGAAAAATCTCACCGGAAGCCGCGCTTTTTTATTGTCAGACTGGAAAGCGCCACGCAAGAGGGACGTTTCCTCTTTTTATTGACCGCATCATCATATCTCTGCTATTTTTCGCCTTTCGAAGTGCATCTTTAAAGATTGTTAGGGAGGGCTTATTTTGAACGTTGAGTTGTGCAACGCCATCCTGGAAAACATCTCCAGGGTTATTGTCGGCAAAGACCGTGTCACGGAACTGCTCCTTGTCGCGATTCTGGCGGACGGCCATGTCCTGCTGGAGGATGTGCCGGGACTGGGAAAGACTCTGATAGCCAAATCCCTCGCACGGAGTATGGGCGGGTCTTTTAAAAGAATTCAGTTTACGCCCGACCTCCTGCCCGCCGATATTACGGGTTTCAATGTCTATAATCAGCAGACGGCCCGGTTTCTCTTTCAGGCCGGCCCGGTGATGACCAATGTCCTGCTGGCCGATGAGATCAACCGGACAATTCCCAGAACCCAGTCCAGTCTCCTCGAAAGCATGGAGGAGCGGCAGGTGACCGTGGATGGGAAGACCCTTCCCCTTCCGCACCCCTTTTTTGTCATGGCCACCCAGAACCCGATCGAGCTGGAGGGGACCTTTCCCCTTCCCGAGGCACAGCTTGATAGATTTCTTCTCAAGGTACATCTGGGATATCCGGAAAGGGAGGAAGAGATCTCGATCCTAAAACGGTTTCAGGAAGATGATCCCCTGCTGTCACTTAAGGCCGCAGTCGGTCTGGAAGAGATCACCGCCCTTCAGGATGTCCGCAAAAAAGTTCGGGTTTCACAACCGGTTCGAGAATATATCTCCGATATCGTGAGGGCCACACGCGATCATAAAGCCGTCCGTTACGGGTCCAGTCCCCGGGGTTCCCTCGGGCTGATGCGGGCCGCTCAGTCCCTGGCCGCGGTGCGGGGACGGGAATATGTCCTGCCGGATGATATCAAGGCTCTGGCGACCCCGGTCCTGGCTCACCGATTGATCCTCAAGGAGGAGGAGCGCCTGCGGGGGGGGACTCCGGAACATTTTATTGAGGAAATTCTGAACCGGGTCGAAGTACCGGCTCCGATAGGCTGAGATACGGGTGAATCGCATGGATGCACAAGACGAAAGGGTGCCGAGCCTTTTCAGCGTCCCTTTGATCCTTTTTTTCGTAGGAGTCTTTCTTTTTATCGCCCTGCTGAACGGCCAGCGAGATCTTGCCCACTGGGCCATTCTCGTCATGGGGGTCGCCGGAGGGGCAAAGGTATGGGGTCTGCTGAGCCTTTCCGGGCTTACATGCCATTCATCGGCCGACCGGGTCAAGGTCTTCCCGGGCGAAATCCTGAACCTGAAAATCATTGCCGAAAATGCCAAATTCCTACCCGTCTGGCTCCGCTTGAGCCTGCCGGCGGGGGAGGCATTCGTTCCGGCCTCGGCAGAGCAGCCATTTACCCGGGAAAGCGGCCTGCTGTGGTACCAGCGTGTCCGTTTCCACTGGCAGTTAAAGGTCCTGCGACGCGGCGTTCATTCACTGGGCCCGCCCCGCATTTTTGTGGGGGATCTGCTCGGTTTTTTTCCGAAAGAAAAGAAAAAAGAAAAGGCCCTGGATATCATCGTCTATCCCCGGCTCCTTGCCCTGAAGTCCTTTTCTCTTCCAAGGAGGGATCTCTTCGGGTCCCCGGGGGCCAAGAGTCCGGTCCAGGACCCTGTCTACATCCTCGGGACCAGAAACTATCAGCATTCCCAGCCGGCCCGGTTCATTCACTGGAAGGCGAGCGCCCGCCACAGCCGCCTTCAGGAAAAGGTCTTTGAGCCTTCTTCACAGGCAAAGGCCCTGTTCGTGATCGATGTGGGCGGCTTCGCGGTGAACAGGGCTGAAGCGGCATTTGAGCGGACCCTTGAAACCGCAGCCTCCCTGGCCCTTCGAATGGAGCAGGAGGGCTATGCCCTGGGGCTCTCGACGAATGCCGTGGTCACGGGAGGCGGATCCCCCATCCTGCCCATTGCCCGAAACTCCCGCAAACTTGCGGACATTCTGGAACGCCTTGCCAGAATGAAAATGGAACCTCAGATCGGTATGGAGGATTTGTTTCAAAGGGGTTTACGCGTTCCCTATGGGGTGAGCGCCCTTTACTTCTCATACGATACGGACGGATCTGTCCTTGCCGCTCAAAAATATTTTTCCTACCGGAAAATATCGGCAGCCTTTATTGCAGCCGTGTCACCGCCCCGTCCCGGGGCGCATGGCGGACGTTTCGGGGGACGGATTACGCCTCTTGACGAACTCATTCTTGAAGGCGACGAGAAGCCATGAAGACAAGCAAAGGGGGGCTCATTATTTTATCCGGAGGATGCATGGCCCTGGTCTGGCGCTATGCCTGGGCCAATTTTGTCACGCTGGCTGCATTCCAGCGACCTTTTCCTCTGTTCGAGGCAATGGCCGCATTCGGCCTGGCGGCGGTCCTCACTTTTGTTTCCCTCGGAAAGGGATGGAGAATCATACAGGTTCTGGGTCTTCAGTTGACGGGTTTTCTGCTCGCATTCCTGAGGATCGTCTACGTTTTTAATGAATGGTCCCATCCTTTCATAGGCACGGGCTGGCTCCTGGAGTGTGTTCACAGGACCAGGGGGTCGCTGGAGTGGCTGTCCCTTGTCCTGATCCTTTTCTGGGCCCTCCTGTTCTGGCTGGGGGGAGTTTCTTTGGCGAAAAAACCCAAGGCCTACCTGACGGTCTGTGCGCGCTTTGACCTCGGCGTCGCCTTTCTATTAGCCCTTTTCCTGATAAAATTGATTATGAGGATCAAAGGGGGACCTGATATAGAAGACCCCCTAGCGGGATTTCTGCTCCTCTCCTTCTTTCTGTTCGGACTGCTCGCCATCGGCCTGGCACGGAATCAGGGCCACGCTCAAAGAGGGTTCCTTTCCGGGTACAGGGGCCTAGGCGTGGTTCTGAGTTTCTCAGCCGTCGTTCTGTTGTTCGGCGCGGGACTTGTCCTGCTTTTTTACCCGTACCTGACCGTGGCGGCCGAGGCCGGTTACGGCGTGCTGAAGGTGGCGGCACGACCCGTAGGATCCGTTCTGACCGGCATCTTGCTTTTCATTTTTAATCCCCGTAGAATGCTTCAGTCTGTTCTCCGTGAAATGCGTCGGGATCCACCCGCCTTATTGTCCGGCGGAGATATTTCCGTTTCAGACGCTGTGCTTGATTCCGGCTGGTGGGCCGGGCCCATCGGCGAGGCCATCCGTTTCCTGCTATTAAGTATTGCGGTTCTGGCGCTTTTGGCGCTGATCGGTACACTCCTCTGGTTTTTGTTTAAGTGGCTTTTATCGAGGACCCCGACCCGCCGGGGCCGATACGACCGGATGTCTCTTTTTTCACGTCTGGTGAAGATATGGGCGGCCATATCAGGTTTCTTCAGGGCCGTGAGCGGCCGGATGGGGAAGAGGAGGAAGGGTGCCGTTCAACTCTATGCCGCGCTGCTTGGGTGGGGACGCCGCAGCGGCGTGCCCCACTTTCTGAGCGAAACGCCCATGGAATACGGCGGGCGTCTCATGCAGCTGTTCCCTGATCTCGGCAGGGAGGTCGCGTCCATCGTCGAGGTTTTCAATCAGGAAGTGTACGGAGGAAGGACGGCGGAGGATCAGATGCTGGCTCCTGCGCTGAGGGCATGGGACCGTTTGAGGAGCCCCCTGCGCTGGCCTTACCGGTTCAAGACCTGGTTTCTACAGGCCTGACACCCCTACGAAAGAGCCATTATAGAAACAACCTGAGAATGGGTGTTGTTGATGTCGTTAGAAACAACCGGAGGAGGAGGCTCGCCACACATATGGTTCTGACGATTTTCATTTACAGAATTCCCCTTTGTTGAAGATCTTTTTTGACGAAGTGGAGTTTTAATCGCTCCAATTCTTCACCGCTGGGAATTCCCTCCTGATTCCATCTCCTTAAATTGTAGTAATCGGAGAGCGTGTGCCTGAATTTGTCACGGTCGAGTCCCTGAAAGGGCGGGTCCGCAGAGCCATGAAAATATTTTTCGGACACCGTGTCATCCTTTCTTCTGATCCCCAGAATGACATTATAGGCACGCGTCAGGGCGGCGGTTCGTTTGGCAATCTCCATGGCTGCGGCTTGATCCAGGTCCAAGCCCAAAGCATAACGGACCAGGTTGACGTGATCGTCGACCGTAATGGGGTTGTATGGCCAGAATCCGGTCCAAAAAATGCAAAGTCCTGTGCAATCGGCCAGGGCGTTTTTATCCACGTCATAAGATACGAAGGGAACCATTTTTTCATAATCTTTTGCCAACTCCACAGCGTCATCTTGGAAAATCTTTTCAAATTCCGGCGGATAAGAGAAAAATCCGGACCGGAGATATTCTTCTTTCCACTCCTTTGAAAGCGCCAAGCCTTCGGCCGCCACATAATCTTCCGCACGGGTCATGTCGGGTTTATCCGCAATGGCCGAGCGTAATGCACTCACCGGCTTATTGGTATGGTAAGGTAACGGCTCGAGTTTTTTCAGATGATAGGCATGATCTGAGGCGCCCTTGCCCATGAGACGCGCGGCTTCATACACGCCATGGGACAGAATTTCTCCGATCCCGTCTCGGCGGGCAATCTTGGTAATCAATGCAAAGGCCACTTCGGCGTTGCCCCATTCAAGATGCATCCCATCGGTATCTGATTTTGTTAAAATTCCTTTCTGGTATATGTCGATGGCAAAAGCCACGATGCCGGCCATTGATATGACATCCAGGCCGTAGGATTCACAGAGTTGGTAGCATCGCAAACCGAATGTTAAGTCTCTTATTTTACACGCCAACATGAAGTTAAAATACGATTGGCACTTTATATGGGTATAACTCCCATCCGGAAGTTTGATGATCGACTTGCATCCGATGCCGCAGTTTAAACAGGTTGCCGTCCGGGTTTTAAATTTAGACATGTAGTTTTCCAGAAATTGGCTGATATTTTCAAAGGGTATTATTTTTTCAAGATTTCCGGAAACGCCATCGCCCAGAAGCCATTTTCCAACCTCGTAGGGCCACTCATCCCAATACTTTTTGATTCGACCGGTTTTTTCTAAAATGCGGTGGCACAACGCTACGAATTCTGGCGGCTTGGCAAGGGTGATGTCCCGGGTGCCATAAACCACGATGGCCTTTAAATTTTTATGGCCCATGACGGCACCCACTCCGCCGCGGCTAACACCGGAACCGTAGCCGTGCTGTATGGTGGCCGTGTTAACCCTGTTTTCACCGCCAAGACCGATACAAGCGATTTCAACCTTATTCTGTCCCAGTTCTTGACAAATGCGGCTTTTTGTTGTGTTGACATCCGTTCCCCAGAACCGGCCGGCATCGCGGATTTCGATTTTAGCATCGGTTATGCAGACATAAACAGGAGTGGAAGATTTCCCGGAAATGATGAGCGTGTCATAACCGGCATGCTTTAACTCCGCCCCCCAATATCCCCCCAAAAGGGAATAATTGAGAAGATGGGTTTGCGGCGATCGGGTGATAACGGCGGTTCGATTGGCGCCCGGTGCAATGGTGCCCGTCAAGGCGCCGCTGCTGAATATCAAAAGATTGTCCGGCGAAAAGGGCGCTGTCTGGGGCGGAACGCGATCCCAGAAAATCTGGGTGGCGATTCCCCGGCCGCCAAGATACATTTGAATCGACTGGGGATCGTATTCGGTTTTTGTTACTTCACCCGTGGACAGATTGACCTCCAGGTTCTGACCGGCTAAGCTGTGTGGCATCTGGTAAACCTCTGAACTCGTGAACCGTTATCGATTCATATTTCCCCTAATGTGAAAGCCAAGTCAAGAGCGCGGGCATATTTTCCCCGCACTCGGATTATTGCAGTTTATTAGGCCACAAGATGATGAAATTACTTGCACAAAAACCGCAGATTGAGGAGAATTACATTAGCCCTATTCGAAAAATTATCGCTAAAGAGGGGATTTCCATAACATTAAATTATTTTGGAGATGAAGCATGGCGACAATGAAAGCATTGGTAAAAGCCAAGCCTGAACCCGGACTTTGGTTGGAGGATGTTCCGATTCCTGAAATCGGGATCAACGACGTTTTAATCAAGATTCATAAAACATCCATCTGCGGAACCGATGTTCATATTTATAACTGGAATGAATGGGCCCAGCGAACGATATCGGTTCCCATGCATGTGGGACACGAGTTCGTGGGAACGGTGGCCCAAATCGGCAGCGATGTGCATGATTTCAAACCCGGTGATTTCGTCTCCGGTGAAGGACATTTGGTCTGCGGACGCTGCCGCAACTGTTTGGCCGGCCGGCGTCATCTTTGCATGAAAACCAGTGGCGTGGGGGTCAATCGTCCCGGTGCTTTCGCCCAATATCTTTCGATACCCGTCACCAACGTCTGGTATTGTGATTCCAACATTGCCACGGATATCCTATCCCAACTTCGTGGCCGGTTGGGTAGAAACGGCCGAAATATGGCGATTTCTGGGAT
>CAZHAH010000031.1:0-41765 GCA_964530095.1 uncultured Desulfobacteraceae bacterium
TGTGGGCCTCCGCCCAAATTGACAGAAAGCCACGCCTCGCATATACTCTACCGCATCAAAACTGGAATCCTACCCTTTCTTTTCAAAATTGATCTCACCTTGAATCTGGAGGGCGTCAACATGAAGTGCCCAGAATGACTGCATGACAGGAGTGAAGAGCCATGGTATAGTTTAACAGGAGGGTTATTATGAAAAATCTCAATCCTGAATTTATTAAATCCCTAGCAGAAAAGGTCAATAACAGCCCCTTTTACGAGTTGACCTCTATAAAGCTCAGGGAGATCGCTTGGGGGGAATGCACAATGGAGGTGATAGTTCGGCAAAAACACTTTCAGCCTTACAGCATGGTGCACGGCGGGGTCTTTGCGTCATTGGTGGATGCAGCAGCCTACTGGGCCGTATTCACACAGATTGATGACGAAGCCAAGATGATCACAGTCGAGATCAAGGTCAACTATCTGGCCCCGGCTTCAACTGGTCGTATCATTGCGAAAGGAAAGAGCATCAAGGTGGGACGAACCCTCTGCCTGGGTGAGACTGCAATAGAAAACGGTGAAGGGAAAATCCTAGCGCATGGGACAGCCACCATGATGGTCCTACCGGATCTGAAAATCGAGGGCGACTTCGACTTGCCGTCCAAAAGGATACAACCCCGGAAGCCTGATCATAGTCAGTGAATTCTGGCGTCTCTAATGTTTCCTTGGCCGGATTCCTTAGTATAGGAGGGGTTAAGGATATGGCCTTCAACCACTTGAACTCCTGAGATTGACAAACCAAATTTCAATTTGATGAAAACCTTCAGATATAATGTTTGCCGTACGGCAAGAGTTACGAGGGATGTTCGATATGACGGGCTTATGCGGCCATGCTTTTGTGGATAATGTGACGAAAACAGGAGGATTAAAATGCGCTACGATATCATGAATACGGAACTGGGTCCGATTCTTTTTTCACGCAATGACAAGGGCATAAACCGAGTGCATTTTCTCAACAGTGCCAAACCGTTGTCCAGGGACACAAGCTGGAAGCAAACCAGCCAAGATCCACTTCTCCAAGAAACCCGCAGGCAATTAAGGACTTATTTTTCTGGAAAACGAAAGGAATTTTCACTCCCACTCTCGCTGGAAGGCACGGATTTTCAAATACGCGTCTGGGAGACCTTGATCACCATCCCCTATGGGTCTACGTGGACCTACAAAGAGCTGGCCAGTGCCATTGGAAATCCCGCCGCCTGCCGGGCGGTGGGCAACGCCAACGGCAAGAACAAGCTGTCCATCATTGTACCTTGACACCGTGTCATCGGCAGCGACGGGGGTCTCGTCGGATTCGCAAGCGGGTTGAACAGGAAGAGATATTTGATCTCACTTGAACAATGATTTTGTACCCTATTATCGGACTTCAAAAGAATTGAAATTGAGACGCAAAATTCCGATTTTGCTAACCAGGAGTTCAAGTTTTCAATGTGAATAAATAACCCTGCGATTGAAAAAAAAAGTGGCGCATTTATTTTGCCTAATTATACCTACATAACTAGATATATAGAGCCATCAGATTAAAAGGAGCATAAAACCGTGACGACAATCAACCTTGCTCAGAATAACCGAAAGCTTCATTTTGTATCTGCTTTCAGTAAAGTGGATAAAGTTTATCTGATGATTATCCTAATATTCGCTGCGCTGGCTATTTTCGATACGACGCAGTTTGCTCCCCTGGGGAAGCTGACACTTTTGAATCTTGCGCACACCACACCGTATATGCTGTTTGCAATATTGCTCATTTGCGGGCTTAAAGCCACTGGGGCAGAGACAATGGTTGCCTCCGCTTTTAAGGGACGTGAGAATCGCATGATTGTCTTAGCCGCTCTTCTGGGTGGTCTGGCTCCGTTTTGCTCTTGTGAAGTAATCCCTTTTATCGCCGGGCTGCTTGCTATAGGGACGCCACTGTCGCCTATTATGGCTTTTTGGCTCTCTTCTCCCTTGATTGATCCTCCTACGTTACTGATTACAGCAGGCGTTTTGGGGTGGAAGTTTGCTATTGCCAAAGCCGTTGTCGCGGTGTCCATCGGTTTGATGGGAGGCTTTGTGATGAAGTTTTTCCTGGCGGCTGGTTATTTCAAAAATCCACTCAAACCTCGCAGAGGAGTAGCTGGTTCTTCAAACGCTTCTGGTTCTGAATGTTGTGGCACCGTCGCTATTGCAGAAACCCCCGGCAACTGCAGTTCTGATAACAGTTGTTGTGACACAGCCAGCCTTCCTTATGAAAAGCCGGTATGGCGGTTTTGGTCTGAAAGAACCCGGGTGAATGTGTTTCGCTTTGAATTTAAATACAATATCTTGTTTTTATTGAAGTGGATGCTCTTTGCCTACACTCTTGAGAGCCTGATGATTCATTATATACCTGCGGAAGCCATCGCTTTTGTGGTTGGAGGAAACGGTATTTTTCCAATCATCGTTAGCGCCCTTGTAGGAATCCCTGCCTATCTGAATTCTTATATAGCCCCACCGCTTGTATCTGGACTGATGGAACAGGGAATGTCCGCCGGTTCCGGCATGGCTTTTATTGTCGCAGGCGCTGTCAGTAGTATCCCTGCTATGACAGCGGTTTTTGCCTTGGTGCGCCGTCAGGTTTTTGCCATTTATGGGCTCCTTGGTTTTAGCGGGGCCGTGTTGGCTGGAGCGATATACGGAATTATTGCTTGATCGAAGGAGATGAGGCCCGCCGCATTTTGGAACTCAGTTAGCCTTCGGACCGCACCCTTTCGAAGCGTTGCTCGTTTACCACTGGACCCCATTGGTCTCCCGGAAACTGTTTTACCATTTTAAAACCGTACTTCTCGTATAGGTGCCGGGCCGCATCCAACCCCTCGAAGGTCCAAAGGTAGATGCGTGCAAATCTTTTGCGGTCACAAAAATTGACTGCTTCACCCAGGAGACGGTTGCCAAGCCCCTGGCCGCGGACGGTGTCCGACATGATGAAAAAGCGAAGGTGTGCGCCTTCGGTGTCGGCATGTATACCGTCGATAGCCAGGCCACCTTCGATCCGGCCCTGATGAACGGCAACCCAAAGACAGTCCCGATCGTCGTCATAACGATTGAGGAAATCGGCCAGCATCGTGGCCACCTTGGCTTCGAAGAAAAGACCGAAGTTTACATGTCGGTGGTAGTAGGTGCCGTGCAGTTCTGAAATGCGGCCGATGGCGCCGGGGATATAGTCCTTAACAATTTCGATATTTGCCATTATGAGCCTCGCCTATCGATCAAACGCAAAGTGTTGAAGACGACAACGTTCATGAATATATTACGGAATTGAAATCGATGCAGGATCTTCGCTGTACGTTGACCATTACGTGGGTGTCTCTTTAAATATCATCGGCAGATTCAAGCGAAACACGGCCCCCTTTTCGACATCACTTTCGATGGTGATGTCTCCGCCCAAGCTTCTGGCCGCGATCAGCGCACCGGCCAGCCCCAACCCGTGACCCGTGCGGTTTATGTCGGAGCTGGCCGACACTTGCGTATAGCGGCAAAAGATCGCTTCCTGGTCATCCGGTTTTACCCCCGGCCCATCATCACGGACGGCAACAATCAGGTGATCATTTTCAAGACGCACTTTGATTTCAAGATGTTGATTTCGATGATGGAGCGCGTTTTTGATCAGATTCCCGGTGATCTGACGAAACTTTACCTCATCCTGGAACATCTCGGCTTCGGAAACCAGTGGATCCATCTCAAAGGAAATCCCGCAACTTAACATAAAATGCAGTCTTTCTTCCTGTTCCTGATAGTCGGTTACCTGGTAGAAAATGTCGCTGGCCATGATTTCCAAGGCGTTGATCAGCGTTTCATAAATGGCTTTAGCCGGTTGAAACCCGCGACATATGATGCACCCTGCCTCGGAACGGCCGGTTTCTAAGAGATCGTAGAGCATTGTGCGTGCCTTTTGCGCGTTTTTCAGCACGCGCTTGATGATTTTTTCCTGACGCGGGGCCAGTTGGCCATATTTGTGCTGTTTGTCGAGGAGGGTTCGAATGCCGGTTTCAATAATGGCGACAGGGCCTTTTAATTCGTGAACCAAGAACTCGATCTGTATGTCCTCAAAGAAGCGTCCGGCAGAATCGGTTGCTGACGGGGTTGTTTCAGGGTCTTTCTTGTTGTTTTCCATCGGTTTTCTCAGCCCTTTCTGTAAGCTTTTCTTTGAATTTAAACGCTGTAAAGCGAACGGTCATCGTGGTTCCGCCCGACTGTAAACAGTCCTCAGTGATTCTGCAAAAGCGACATTTCTCTATCTTTCCGGGACACAAATCCACATCCCGGGGTATATAGATGCATCGCTTGGAACTCATATGAATTTGGAAACCATACTGCTCTGAGAAGATCTTCATGCGCAGCAGATCAAAACCTTTGCCGCCGGCATAGAAGTCATAAGGTTTACGCGAGGAGTACTGCAGGGTGTCATGGGTGGTCAAATAGCTTTCAAAGATAAGATTCTGGTTTTCCGCGGTGATGCCCACACCAAAGTCTTTTATTTCCAGTTCGGGCCCCATTAAGCTGCTTTTGACGGATACTTGAATCAAGCCTTCATCAGGCGTATTCTCCACGGCATTGCGGATCAGTCCTTCGACGATTTTTGAAAGAACCTCCACCGGGATGGATATGGTGGTCTCTGTCGGTTCAAAATGCGTTTCCAGCCGGCATTGGCGGTGAGCAAACAGATGTTGCAGCGATTTGATTTTGTGCTCCACGAAATGACTCAGCTCGATCTCATCGGAAGTGTAGTCCCGCGGTCCAAATAAAGTCTCAATGCGCCGGCGGATCCGAGGGATGATATCGAGTCGGCCGGTTTCCTCAGCTGCCAATAATTCAAGTTCATCGGAGCATGCAGCCACGAGGGCGCTTATAAGAGGGTAACTCTTATAAGCGCGTTCACTGAGGATATCCTCGATTTCATATTGCATATCGAGAATTCGATCCAGGTTACGCTGAGCTCTGTCAAGAACCCTTTTCAAATTTTTATCCTCGCGCCCTACATATTTTTTATTCAGAACACTCAAGGAGGCCGCTAAAACAGAAACAGGGGTCTTCAATTCATGAGATAAATGATGAATGAACCGATCTTTGGCACGGTTGAGGCTTTTGACTTCATCATAGGATGCCTGGAGTTCGTGGTTGATGCGTGCGTTTTCAATCGGGAGGGCGACCATGCCGGCTGTTGTACTGAGCAAAGCGACATCATCTTCTTCAAACAGCCCTTCTTTTTTGTTAACCGCGCACAATACGCCAATCATGCGATCTTCAATCCAAATGGGGACTTGAAGCATATTGCGGGTTTTGGAGCCCGTTTTGCGATCAACTTCCAGATGAGAATAGGGACTCTTATAGTAATCGTGAATTCGCATCGGTTTTCCGGTCCGGTAGACCTGCCCGGCGACACCCTTATCGATGGGGAAACGGGTTTCTTTAAATTTTTTTTCAGCCATGGAATCATCGTATGCGGCGGCGCGAAAAAAGAATTCATTCCGTTTTTCATCCACAAGAATAACCAGCGCGCCTTTGCATAGCATGAGATTTTGGATTTCGCGGGTAATGAACGCCAAAAGTCCATCAAGGCCTGAATAGTGGTGAATCGCCTCGGCAACGCGAAAAAGCGTCTGATTGGTACGGGCGACACGTTTGGCCTCGGTCTGGGCCAGATGCTTTTCGGTTATATCGCGGGCGATCCCACGGAATCCCATTTTGTTGCCGCCATCATCATAGAATAGATTGGCGGAAATCTCGACATTCCGCTTCTCGCCGTCTTTCCGGCTGATTACCCATAAGATATCCGTTGCCCGTTTCCCCGTTCGGTAAAGTTCGCTAAAGCTATCAAAGGCGACCTCGGCATTGGTGGTGTCCATAAACTCGCGGAAGTTACGGTTTTGTATTTCCGCGCGCGGGTAGCCGAATATACGACACAAGGCGTCGTTGAAAAACAAAAAATCGCCGCGCAGGTTTGTTTCATAAAACCCATCAGCCACATCTTCGATAAATACCCGATAGCGCTCCTTTTGGAGTTTTTTCTTCTGCCCGCTATTTGAAAGATTTTGGATTTCGATTCTTTTTTTGCTTCCGGCCAATGGTTAGGACCTTTCTATCGTTCAATCTGATTAAATGTACATGAAAAGAAAAAGAGAGTTCAAGAGATTATTTGAGGTTGCTGAAATATGAGAATCGATAACAGGGGAGGGGCTTTATTGGTTTTCGCCAGAAAACCTCGCAGTTTAGTGCGGGGCTTTCTGGCGGGATTAAAGCGGGCGACTTCATTTTAAGGGATCAGCTTTTGGGCCTTTCATCAATAACGCGCAGGGCTTTGCCTTCACTCCGGGCGATCGATTTGGGTTCCACCAGATTCACCGTCACGCCGATTCCCATCATTCCTTTAATGTGAGAGGTGATTTTGCCTTCGACCTCGGCCTGTTTTTCGGTACCGGCCCGATAAACTTCTTCTTTGACTTCGACTTTGACGATGAGCCGATCCAGGTGGCCTTTTTTCTGAACGATGATCACATATTGAGGCTCCACCTCCTCAATATCCAATAGGAGCGCTTCGATCTGAGACGGGAAAACATTGACGCCGCTGATAATCAGCATATCGTCCGATCGGCCGGTTACCTTTTCCATCTTGATGAATGTTCGTCCGCAGGCACAGGTTTCACGCCATAATCGCGTGATATCTTTGGTCCGATATCGAATCATGGGCATTGCCTGGCGCTGAAGCGATGTGAACAAAAGTTCTCCTTTTTCGCCCAGGGGCAGCGGTTCCAGCGTGTCGGGGTCAACAATTTCAGCCAGAAAATGGTCTTCATTGATATGGAGTCCGTTTTGAGCCTCACAGTCAAAAGCAACCCCGGGGCCGCACAGTTCTGTCAGACCGAAAGCTTCCATGGCTTTGATGCCCATGCGGCTTTCGATTTCCTGCCGAATGGCGGCCGTCCACGGCTCGGCGCCGAAGACGCCCACACGAACCGGCAATTCACGGATATCAACACCCATATCGCCGGCCTTTTCGGCCATGGTGAGCGCATATGAAGGGGTACTGAACAGGACATCGGTTTTGAAGTCCTGCATCAGCGTAATCTGTCGCTCCGTCATCCCTGAGCCTGTGGGAACGACCGTGCAGGCGAGTGCCGTGGCCCCCTGGTGAAAACCCAGTCCCCCCGTAAATAGACCGTGGCCATATGCATTCTGGACAACATCGTCGGGCCGTACCCCGGCCGACCACAGGTTACGGACCATGCATTCGGTCCACTGTTTCAAATCATCTTGGGTATACGGGCCGGTAATCGGCTTGCCTGTTGTTCCCGAAGACGCATGAACCCGAACCACATCTTTTAACGGAACGGCACAGAGACCGAAGGGATAATTGTCCCTTAAATCGTTTTTTATCGTGAAAGGGAGTTTGGCAATGTCTGCTAAACTTCGGATGTCCTCGGCCTTAACGCCGAGGTCATCGAGTTTCTGCCTGTAAAAAGGGACCTTGGCATAGATCCAAGCGACGGTTTGTTTGAGTTTTTCGAGTTGGAATTTTTGAAGATTCTCCACCGGCATACATTCGAACTCGTCGTTCCAGGGCATATTTTAACCTCCTTACATGATATTATTATGGTTAGCAATTTGCAGCGGCCGAAAAGCCGAGTTCAAACGCTTTTATGTTGGAATCGACAAACGCTTTTTTGGTTTTGGTTCGGATGGCTTCTTTGACCTTTGCGGCCGAAATGGGAACAGTTTCTGATTGAATCAAAGCACCCAGCAGAACCATATTGACGGCCAGAACATTCCCGGCTTCCTGCGCCATTGAAACGGCATCAAAGGCGATCAGGCGGTCTGTTTTGGATCGGATCAGCCCCTGGGCCGATTCTATATCAGGATAAACTCCCTTACCGATGGCAACCGTAAACGGCGGTAGGGGAGCAAGATTGGTAATAACGACCGTCTCGGGATTACACTTGTTGAGCGCTCTGAGGGTTTCGGACGGTTCAAATCCCAGCAGGACGTCGGCTTCCCCATCCGAAATAATGGTGCTTTGGGCATCTCCGAATAGAATGGCGGATTCCACAACTCCCCCCCTTTGGGCCATACCGTGAATTTCACTCATATGCACGGGGACACCCGATAAGAGGGCCGCTTCACCTAAGACATTGGAAGCCAAAAGATTTCCCTGTCCGCCAACTGCTACGATGATGAGTCTTGTTATGTCCATTTCTTTATCCCATCCCTAATATTGAGTTTAATTTTTGACCGGCAGAATCGCGTTTTCGGGGCAAATCTGAGCACAAACCGCACATCCTACGCAAAGCACCGGGTCGATTTTGATGCGGTTCCCTTCAACAAAGAAAGCCGGACATCCGAGCTGGTTGATGCAATTCCGGTGGTTGCGGCATTTATCGCTGATATAGAAGGGTCTTTCCTTCTGCAGCTTAAGGGCCTTGGCATAAAGGGTGCATATTTCTTCAGATATGATAACCGAAACACCTTCAAAACGGATGGCTTCGCGCACGGCTTCGATACTCTTTTTAATTTTAAAGGGTTTGATGAGGGTGACATGCTTAACTCCGACTCCGCGTACGACCGATTCGATGGAGACGCGATTATAACCATCGAGGTTTAATTGCTGCATGTCGACCCCCGGGTGGGGCTGATGTCCGGTCATGGCCGTGGTGCTGTTATCGAGAATAACCAGGGTAAAATTATGGTTATTGAATACGGCATTAATCAGGCCGGGGATGCCGGAATGAAAGAAGGTCGAATCCCCGATAAAGGAGATCACCTTTTTGTCGGTCGCTTTGGAAAATCCGCAGCCCGTTCCGACCGATGATCCCATACAGATCAAAAAATCGGCCATGGAAAGGGGCGGCAAAAGCCCCAGGGTGTAGCATCCGATATCGGTCGGATAAATGGTGGCCAGCCCCTCGGTGGCTTGCTTGATTATGTAGTAAGTGGCGCGGTGCGAACATCCCGCACAAAGATTTGGGGGCCGTTGCGGAATTTCGGGCACATCGGAAATATCGATTTGTGGGGCGGGTGTGTAATCGATGTCAAAGTAGGCGGCGATGCATTGCCTGACTTGTCCGGGGCTGAATTCATACAGCTTCGAAAAAAGGCCTTCCCCTTTTCCACGTATCGCCAAGGTGAGTTTTTCTTCCTGGGCAAAGGCTTTTACGGCTTCTTCCATGACCGGTTCGCCCTCTTCCACGATGAGGACTTTGGTACAGGTTTTTAGAAACGTCTTGATCAGCACCTTGGGCATGGGATGGGAAAATCCGATACGGAGCACCTTTAGCTTGTCTTTGATGCCAAGATCTTTGATCGCATCGGAAACATAACTATAGCTGACGCCATTGCAGATTATCCCCCAGTCTCCATTTCCGGCGCTGAAATTATATTCGGATTTTTCGGACAGCTTTTCAGCTTCTTCAATATGTTTAAGAAGTTTTACATGCAGCCGGCGTGAAACCGCGGGCACGGTTACATAGTTAAAGGGATCTTTGGAGAAATCGCCCTTGGTCACACGATTCTTGGTTGTCCCCATGGTTACGATACCGGTTGAATGATTAATACGGGTCGTTGTTCGAAAAATAACCGGTTCCTGAAGTGTTTCCGAAAGATCGAATGCGTAGGCCATCATCTCTTTTGCTTCTTCCACTGAAGAGGGCTCCAGCACCGGAAGACCGGAGAGCTTTCCATAATAGCGGTTGTCCTGTTCGTTCTGGCTGGAGAACATATAAGGATCGTCGGCGGATATGATCACAAGCCCCCCCTTGACACCCACATAGGCCAGGGTCATCAGAGCATCGGCGGCCACATTCACACCGACATGCTTCATAACAGCCATGCTGCGCAGGCCGGAATTTGCTGCGGCGGAAGCGACCTCAAGGGCTACTTTTTCATTGGTGCTGTATTCAAAATAGAGGTCGCTTTCCTGAGACATTTGAAATAGTGCGAGCGATATCTCAGAAGAGGGGGTTCCGGGATAGGTTGTAGCAAACGCCACGCCTGCTTCGATGGCGCCTCTGGCAATGGCTTCGTTGCCAAGCAGAAGGACCTGTTCGCCTTTGTTTTCACGCAGTAGTTTGTGCATGGTTTTTTCCTTGAAATCGCGTTTATGAGTTAAAAACAGATTTGATGCGAATCCTTTTAGGGGACCCAATACAAAAGCTACATTGCAGCTATGTTGAAATTAGTCAAGCATAAAAAACCACGTGTAATTCTATAATAATATCTAATCGTTTACACATAATTGAGGTTCATCTAAAAATGAAACTTGCCCTCATGAATGATCAAGTTATATGATCGCGAAGTTTTTTTACAGCCAAGGGCCAACCAAAGCGAAGGAAATTAATTAACATAAAGATTTTCATCAATTTTCATGCAAGATTGAAGATTCCCCGCCGCAAGCTACGGGAGAATTTTCCCCCGTAAGGAATTATATCTAATTTTTGATTCGCTCGCTAACCCCGCCGCAAGCAGCGGGGAATGCGCTCGCTGTTGCGGTTCAGATAATAACCATTGACGATCTCGTAAAAAGTCGCGAATCTAACTATAGTTGGCTAAGTAAAAAGGTTCATATACCCCCGCTAAACAACGGCGGGATAAAAAGGCGCAGTGTTTTTTCAGGAACGAGGCTATATATGTAGTATGCCGAGTGCCTGAAAAAATACTACAACGCCGTAGATGGGGCTTTTTACGACGCCATCACCATTCATCACGGGAGCAAAGGGGACAAAAGAATGGCAGAATATGAGGTAATTGATGCCCATGTGCACACTTATAAAACAGCGGACATTGGTCGGCAGGCCTTGAGCGGTTTTGATATCGCCGGATGCTGTGGCACACCCGAAGAGTTGATGCCTATAATGGAAGAGGCGGGCATTCGTCTGGCGGTGCAGTGTAACATGACTCCGGCCCGCAGCATGTTTGAGGCCGCTGTTGCAACGATGCCGCCTGAACAGGCCGAGTCCAATCGCCCCATTCTGGTTGAAAAAATCAGTGATCGGATCAAACGCCGCAACGAATGGACTTGTCAGATGGCTCAAAAATACGAAGGACTGGTTCCATTTTTGTCCGTACACCCGATTATGGGACAGGATGCAATGCTGGAGGAAGTCCTGGACAAGATCGAAGAGCAGGGTGCCCGCGGTGTAAAGATCCATCCCGGAGAGGGCCTATTTTTCCCGGATGACCCATCGCTCGAGCCCGTTTATGAGGTCTTGGAAAAAAGCGGGCTTCCGGTCATCAGCCACGGTGGCTTAGATGTCGCCAATCCGGATCCGAATTATACGCGTCCGACGGCGTTTGCCGGGGTTTTAGAGGCGCATCCAAAACTGACTTTGGTGATCGCCCACTTGGGTAATGATTTCTTCGAAGAATCGGTTCAAATGGCGCAAAAATACGCAAACGTGTTTTTCGATACCTCAGCCGTTATCCCGGGAGACAAATCGGGCGAACCGCTTGACGGGCTCTCCGCTTTGTCCAATCAAGAATCGCTCCGTTTGATACGCAGGATCGGGGTCGATCGTGTCATGTTCGGCTCTGACTACCCCTGGTTTCATCCCCTTTGGAGTCTGAAACGTTTCCTTAAACTCGATTTTTCAGATGATGAAAAAAAGGCCTTGTTGGCAGACAATGCCAAACGTATCCTTGGTCTTTGATCAGTGTTTCACCCTCAGAGACGCGTATTTTTCCAGTTATTGAGCCAAATATCGCGTGCGGGATGTTGGGAATCGATGAGTGCATTTTTGACCCGGTCAAGATCGACGGAAACCCTTTTTAAATCAACACTCAGCACGCCATTTATCGAATTGACGATGGCGTATTCGGCCCATGGGTGAAATTGTATCGGACCCCTGGTCGGCGCCTGATCAAAGGGGATACCCACGCTCCCCGGATTAATGATCAGCATCCCTTTGTGCTGGCGTAACATTTGGGCGTGTGTATGCGCACCCGCCATGACACGACAGGTATGGCCGGCCAGCATTTCTTCCAGCTTTTCAGGCGGGGTCATGGGATAGATGCTGTCCATTTCCGAATTGGGGGAGCCGTGGAAACCTAAAAGGCTTATCTCTTCATCAAGCGCCAGTTTGATTGTGGGCGGAAAAGAACGGAAAAATTCGAAATCATCGCCTGAAAGCTGAGCGGCACACCATCGAATTGAATTCACGAACCAATCCGGTGCCCCTTTCAGTTTGTTCAATTGCTTCAGATCCAGCAGCCACGACTCGTGATTTCCAATCGCACACAGGTAGTCCAAGTCTTTCATCCGCGCAATAACCGCATTCGGTTGCGGCCCGATGGTCGCCAGGTCACCCAGACATATGATCTGATCCACCTGCTCTTGTTCAATGTCCGCCAAAACCGCTTCAAAAGAAACCAGGTTACCATGAATATCGGCAATAATCGCAATACGCATACTTTAATCCTCAACTTTCGCTCAGTGTCCATCCACAAATAGCATCTTTCGACTCAGGACGGTGTTCTCGCTTTTTTGCAATCCTCAACGTAGTCGCGCTACGCCTGCGGTTGCAAAAATGCTGCGGCCTTGTCGTGTCGAAGATCCCGAGCTTTTTATCGGGAAATCAAAATCTGCCATTTCTGAATGGACACTATCTATTAATGAGAAGGGGTGTTTTTCTAACCGATTTTGCAATAGATAAATCTTCGGCCTCTCAGTTGATGCCCCTCCAAAACAAAATATTAGTGTTCTATTGTGTCGCTCCGCTCTACCGGTAAGGGGAAAAATCGGGTTTGCGTTTTTCATTCCAGGCGGCCACGCCCTCCTTGGCTTCAGGGGTATCGACAAAGAGGTTGAGGCTGTCAAATGCAATGGCGCCGATTCCGGCGATGGCATCGCTGTCCGCATTAAAAGAATGTTTGAGCACCGTGAGAGCCGTCGGGCTCATTGCAAGCATCTCATCGGCCCATTTTCTTACCTCTTGCTTCAGTTTCTCCAATGGCACTATTTTATTTACCAGTCCCCAGCGCTCCATTGTCGCGGCATCATACTGACGGCACAAATACCAAACCTCGCGTGCGCGCTTTTCACCTATTATGCGTGCCAGATAGGCGCTGCCAAAACCGGCGTCAAAAGATCCAACCCGCGGACCTGCCTGCCCGAAACGGGCATTTTCGGCTGCAATGGTGAGATCGCAAAGTATATGGAGCACATGCCCACCGCCGATGGCAACCCCGTTCACTGCCGCAATAACCGGCTTGGGGATGTCGCGAATCAAACGATGGAAAGTTTCGACTTCAAAAAGACCGCTTTCTGTTGGTCCATAATCGCCCGTTTCCATCCTCTGTTTCTGATCGCCCCCGGCACTAAATGCTTTTTCCCCGGCCCCTGTCAAGGCAATGACGCCCACATTTGTGTCTGCCCAGGCTGTTTTAAAACAGAAAATCAATTCA
Source organism: uncultured Desulfobacteraceae bacterium (assembly GCA_964530095.1). Lineage (GTDB taxonomy): Bacteria > Desulfobacterota > Desulfobacteria > Desulfobacterales > CAZHA01 > CAZHAH01. The sequence continues at coordinate 13,437 of CAZHAH010000031.1, forward strand.
TCAATGGTCCTTCCGCGAAATGAATTGAAGCGCTCAGGTCTGTTGATGGTAATCCATGCCAAACCACGGTCAACCTCATACAAAACATCCTGCAATTCTTCCAGCTTCATAAAGCCCTCCTTTTTGATGCGTGATATCTAACCCGGATAAACCGGTTGTAGCAAAGCGGAAATCCCGAATTATCGGGGAAATAACAAATTACAAGCACCAAATGACAAATAAATCCCAAATCACAAATTCCAATGACCAAACATTTTCAACTCCGATTTCTTATGCTTGATATTTGAGGGTTCGGTCATTGTAATTTGTTTGTTATTTGTGTTTTGGTTATTGTATTTTCCCAATCCCTTATACCAAAGTTTGTTAAAAATCCATCAAGTTGGCCAAGCAGGCAAACCGCCGGAATCGAGCCAATGCCTTAATTGATCACACACAAGGCGATCGGTGGGAAAAGCCATTTCTTGGGGGATGGCGTCAATTGGGAAAAACTCGACGTCGCCGGCGTCAGAGCCCGCTTGCATTTTGCCTCCATTCGGGTTCCCCCAGAACCAAATACCGACTGTTTGGTGTTCAAGGTCATGAAAATTGGAATGAACAGCGAATACAGGTCCGATTTCGACTTCGAGTCCGGTTTCCTCCCTGAATTCACGCTTAGCGGCAGCCCGCACATCTTCGCCCCATTCCACATGACCACAGGGAATGCACCACATGCCGGCATATGAGCCAATCCGTTTGACAAGAAGTATTTTTTCTTCCTCAACGACGACCACGGCAACGCCAACCGTCGGATTCCGATAGTGGGTTTTGCGGCAGACGCGGCAATCAAATCGCTTCTGTTGGCCATCCCATCTTGTTATGATTCGTTTTCCGCAAATAGGACAAAATTTGAATTCCATGGCATCAATTCTCACATGCATATCTTTTAAGTCCACATCCATATCGCATATCCCCAGTAAACAATATAGATTAAAATGATGGCCGAAATCAATTTTCTTGAAAACTTGGAAGTAAATCGTCGCCACACCAGAAAACAGGCGATAAGGACGCCTATCGCCTCCAGTGGTGCAATGAATTGACCGAAATGGGCCGGATCCCAATAGGAAACAGGGCTATGAAAGCGCCAGTCCGAGAGCGGAAAGAAGTGTCGATGGGCATCATCATTGTGCAGTAAAAAATCGGTTAGGCCGTGGATTCCCATACTGGCCAGAAATAGCATCGTTTTCTGAAACTTAAACCGAATGGCCAAAAAAAGGCCCAACGCCATCAGCGGGAAAGAGCTGAAGATGTCGAAAAATATCTGCCAGCCGGCGGAAAAATAGGCCCGGGACCAAATAACAAATTCGGCTGTCCCCAGAAGCACTTTATGAAACAGGTAAAAAAGGATGATGGGCGCATCAGGCACAATGGCCCCCGATGTAATGGCCCATAGGTCGCCGGTATTTTCTTTTTTGCCCAAGATGGCAAGATTAAGGGCAACATGGGCGGGCGTATTCATACAGATAGGTTTTTCTTTTGAGATATTTTTGATATGGGTTTAAAAAACAACCTTAAAACAGATTTTTGCGATGGCGTCAAAATAGAATAACAGCGAAAGGATGAATATGGATCTAAATAACTTAAGGGTAAACGGAGATCGGTTGCGCGGCACTTTAGAGGATATGGCTCAAATCGGCGCCACCCGCGGCGGCGGCGTCCAGCGGTTGACACTGTCAGACGAAGATAAAAGAGCGCGGGATTTATTTGTCGGATGGCTAAAGGAACTCAACCTTGAAATTCAAGTGGATGAAATGGGCAATATTTTTGGGAAACGCGCCGGAAAGAACAGCGATCTGGCACCGGTTATGAGCGGATCGCATATCGATTCCCAGCCCAAAGGCGGACGGTTTGACGGGATTTTGGGGGTCATGGGGCCGCTTGAAGTGCTGCGGACTATTCAAGAAAACAATATCGAAACGGAACGTCCGATTGTGATTGTTGACTGGACCAATGAGGAAGGAACCCGTTTCTCTCCGGCCATGGTGGCCTCGGGGGTGTGGGCCGGCGCCTTGGAACGGGATTGGGTTTATGATCGTGTCGACCGGGACGGAAAAAAGTTCGGCGATGAGCTTGAGCGAATCGGATATCGGGGAAGCGTTGCGGCGCAAAAATGGCCGGTACACGCCTATTACGAATACCATATCGAACAGGGGCCGATTCTAGAACGGGAGGGCAAGACCATCGGGGCTCCTAAAGGGATTGTCTGCCTGCACTGGTATGACGTTTTTCTTGAAGGTGAAGCCAATCAGGTGGGACCGACGCCTATGGAGGGCCGTCATGATGCATTGTGTGCCGCAGCTGAAATGATTCTCAAAGTAAATGCGCTTCCGGATAAAATGGGAGGCAATCTGGTGTCGACAGTCGGTGAAATTCAAAATTATCCCAACTCCCGCAACATCATTCCTGACAAAGTCCACTTTACGGTTGATATTCGTTCCTGGGATGATGAATTGGGCCTGCGGGCCTGGGAGGATGTGCGCACGGACTTTGAAGAAATTGCCCATCGCAGGGGGTGCCCCATTCGCCTGGAAGAGACCTGGCGGGTTGAACATTCGCCTTTTGATAAAAAACTGGTTCAGCGGGTGTTAAATGTTGCCCGGGATATGGGATACCCGGCTTTGCATATGGTCAGCGGCGCGGGACATGATGCCAGTTACATGAACCAGGTGGCGCCTACGGCGATGATTTTTGTGCCGAGTATCGATGGACGAAGCCATGTCGAGGTTGAACATACAACCTGGGAGGACTGTGAAGCAGGGGCAAATGTCCTTTTGCATTGTCTTCTTCGATCTGCCCAAGAGTAATTGGTTAGATTCGGCTTTGAACCGCTTAAACGTGAGCTACAGTTGACAAAATAGGATAAAAAATCATACTATTTTCGTATTGATACCGCATCCTTTGCATGTTAATAACAAAACCAATGACAATCGATACTTATGCTGTCGGATAAAGCCAAACCCATCGCAAGATGGGGACGGAAAGCCGCGGGTCTTAAAAGACAGCCGGGCTGCCTGAGGGACTTATGAAAAGCCAAGTTGCCTTGGGGATAATAGGGTGCTTGGTTTTTTAGCTTCAGACAAAGGTAGATTCGGGAATCTGATGGAGGGAATCAGATGAATAGCAAAAAAGTTATGGGAACCTCTTTAGGCCAGTTTGTTATTGTCATCGTTTTTGCGCTTACGTGCACCATCATCATGTTTTTCCTGGATGCCTATGAAAGGCTTTACATTTTCACCCGTTCGTTTGAACAATACGGAATTGATGAAATTGTGGTCTTCCTGCCTGCTTTTTTAACACTGGGTCTTCTGCTTTTTTCATATCGGCAAATCTTGGAATTAACGATAGAAATGGAACAGCGGCGGAAAGCCGAAGAGGCATTGCAGGCCAGTGAAAAGAGGTATCGCGATTTAAGCATTACAGATGATCTCACCCAGCTTTTCAACTCAAGGCTTTTTTATAATAAACTAACCACGGAGCTGGATCGGACCCAGCGTTACAATAAGCCCCTGGCGCTATTAATGCTGGATATTGATAATTTTAAAAAGTTTAACGACACCTACGGGCATCTGGAAGGTGACAAGGTTTTGGTTGAGATGGGCGAGGTGATTCGAGAATGCATGCGCCGGACGGACTCCGCCTTCCGTTATGGAGGAGAGGAGTTTGCCTTGATCTTACCCGAAACCCAGACCAATGGCGCCATAACGGTTGCGGAGAGGATCAGAACCATGTTCAAAGAGCATACGTTCCTTCCCGGAATTGAAGAAACAGTCCATGTGACCGTCAGTATCGGCGTTGCGGCTTTCACGCAAGGTGAAGATACGGAAGTCTTGATTAAAAGGGCCGATCAAAATATGTATACGGCCAAAAAACAGGGCAAAGACCAAACCTTTTTTTCGATGTCAACTTGATAGCCTCGTAAAAAGTCCCATCTACTGCGTTGTAATATTTTTCCAGACACACGCATCTCTCCCAATCTGCTTAATAAAACGTAAATTTTTTCCATCTAGTCTTGATAAAATAGTTGAAAGTCCGATCTATACGGTTTCGTAATAAGTTCAAATTCAAGGCGTGCAAAGTTTGTAATCATGAGGCGTACTTGTCGTACGTTGAATGATTACGAAGTGCAGCACAACGCAGAAGTTGGGCTTATTACGAAACCGTCAATCTTGAACTAAATCGATTATCAGCGCCGTAGACGTCATAATTCGGAACAGGGGGAATAAAGGGTTGCGGCGGTAAATATTTAACGTCTGTGCATGCATTTCCTTAAAGGCGGCAACCGTGCAATCCTCCAGCATAACAGCCTTGAAATCGTGGCAGATGGCATCCATCGCGGTGGTTAGGACGCAAAAGTTTGTGGTGATACCGCCCACGGCGCAGAGGGTCACCCCCTTTCCCCTTAGCCATTGATCCAGATCGGTTTTGAAGAATGCTGAAAACTTCGGTTTGGGCAGCCAGTAATCTTCGGGTAGGCGATTCAGTTCTTCGATCACCTCGGCGCCCGGGGTTCCAGCCAGCGAGTGGGGTTTCATCCGTCCTTTGAAGATAAAATCTTGCGGGTGAAACGCATCTGTCGAAAAAACAACCGGCCAGCTGTGTTTGCGAAATTCGTCTATGAGACGGTTTATGGGTTCTATAATCTGTTTTGCGAAGGGTGTGATGGGGAGTTGCTTTTCCTCCGCAAAATTGTCCTTTACCATGTCGATAATGAGCAATGCCGGCTTTTCCATAATTAAATAACCGTTTACAGGTTCAGAGTTCAACGTTCAGGGTTATGGTTGGGAATGACGAATCCTGACGATACTCACAAAAATACGCCTCTAAAATGAAGTCCGGGGACAAGAATGCAACCGTGAACCCTGAACCTTTGAACCCCTGAACGAATAAAAAGCATATTACGCATCAGGCTTCTTTCTTGCGGGTGTAAATGGTTTTATGCTTTTCGGGCGAGATTTTCATGCATTCTGTGCATCCGGGTTCAGACAGGGGATCGAAGGGTTCAAGGTGCACCTCAAACCCGATTTCTTCATACGTGGCAACCATTTCCGAAAGGCGCGGCTCGTCGTATGTCGATTGTCTTTCCCACCCCTCGCGGATGAGTTCATTGTCAGGGGTCATGTTCTATTTTTGTTGATATTCAGGTCTATCTATTTTTCCAGACCGGCCTCCGCTTCTCTTCAAAACTCCGGATCCCCTCCAGGGTGTCTTCGGTTTTCATCAGGGTGTTCAAGAAAAGATCGCTGACGCCGTCAATGGCGGTCTGTAATTGCATGCCTAAATGCTGTTTCACGGCACGCTTGTTCAACCGGATGATGAGGGGACTGCTCGTTTGAATCTCTCCGATGAGCTTGTTAACGGTTTCGCTAAAGTCTCCATCTTCAACCGCGTAATTGACCAACCCCATGACCTTGGCTTCTTCGGCGGTATAGCGCTTGCCGGTGGTGCAGATTTCAATCGCTTTGGATGGGCCTACAAGCTGGGGGAGTCTTACGGCGGCATATGGAGGTAAAAAGCCAAGCTTTATTTCAGGCTGGCCGAATATTGCTTTCTGGGATGCAATGACCATGTCACAGGCGATGGCGACTTCCAGACCGCCCCCCAGACAGGCCCCGTGCACGGCGGCAATGACCGGGATTTCAAGCCTGTCGATCAGCTCGAATATGCGGTTGAAAACGGCGATCATTTCGGGAGCCATCTCAGGCTTGTGGTCCCCCACCTCAACCCCTGCACACCAGCTGGGCCCCTCGCCCAACAGTACCAGACATTTCAGATCATCGTCCTTGACAATCTTCTTCAGTTCGGCATTGATCTCATTCATCATTTCAATGTTAAACACATTGTGTTTGGGGCGATTGAAAGACATGCGCGCCACACCGTCCGTCTTTTCGATTTTTAAAAATTTAAGATCTGACATTTTCGACATCCTTTGCAAAAAAGTTATATCTTTTTAAAAGCATAGTTTATTTGTCCATTGGGAAGTTTGTTGACCGCGGTTTTCATTTCCATGCCCATCTCGATATCAGCCGCGGGTATTTCGCGGTCTATCCGGCCAAACACTTTAAAATCGCCGTAATCGAGAACGGCAATGCAATAAGGCAAATCGTCTTCGAAACCGACCGGAGCGAACTGAAGTTGGCTGTAAGTCACAAGTTTGCCGCTACCGCTGACCTCAAACCATTCCACATTGTCAGATAAGCACTGGTGGCAGTCGCAACGGGGCGGGAAAAATACGAGTTCGCAGTCGCGGCAACGTGTTCCCATGACCTTGCCCTGCTCTAAATGGTCGATAAAGTCATTGACCTTGGTGATGGAGGTAAAGCTGACGGTCCCGAATTTCTTGAATCGATCATCTATCTCTCTTTTTTTACCCATTTTTACCTCCCTAAAATTGTGACGTTGCCATACAGGCCCACGCCGCCGATGTTGTGAACCAGACCGATTTCCGGATTCTTAACCTGCATCTCTTCGGCTTCGTCACGAAGCTGTAGAACAATGGTTCGAATTTGGGAACCGCCGGTGGCGCCGATGGGATGGCCTTTGGACAACAGCCCTCCATCCACGTTGACCGGGATATGTCCCTCTTTGTAAGTCGCTTTGCTTTTGATCAGTTCTTTGCCTTCCCCGGGCTTGGCAAAACCCAGATTCTCGTAGGCCATAAGTTCGGCAATGGTAAAACAGTCATGGACTTCGGCGACATCCACATCCTCGGGTGTGATACCCGCCATTTGATATGCGTCTCCGGCGGCTTTTTCGGCCGCCCTCAAGCCGCTGAAAAGATTTCTACCGGCCAGATTGACACTTGCCGTGGCGGCTCCCAGACCCAGAATCCAAACCGGCTTCAGTCCCAGTTCCCTAACTCTGTCTTCACTGGCAACAATGACACAGGAACTGCCATCGGCGTTGGCACAACAGTCTCCCACCCGCAAGGGGCTGGCCACCGGTCCTGACATCCGGTTTTCAGGATCGGACAACATATCAAGTGTAACCGATTTGCGGTAAACCGCTTTGTCATTAATCTGACCATATGTGGCGGCCTTGACCCTGATCAAAGCCAAATCATCGGGCGTGGTGCCGTATTTTTCCATGTGGGCCCGAGCATACATGGCATAGTAAGCCGGCATCATGGTTCCGAACGGGCTTTCCCATTGGATATCCGCCCCGCGTCCCATGCGTTCTTGTGATTCAGAAGATGAAATCTCAGACATTTTTTGAAACCCGATGACGGCGACGACATCGTGAAGTCCTGATTTGACCAGCGAATAGGCCATTCTCAATCCCATGCTGCTGGATGAACAAAGACTTTCCAGATAAACCGTGGGTTGAGGGTTGAGATCCAGATATTCCGCAAAAACACCCGCAGGCGACCGCTGCTTGTCGTACTCCGGAGCCGAGCAGATAACGGAAGCATCGATATCCTTGGAGGTTAACTGTGCATCCCGCATGGCTTCCTTAAACCCTTCAAAGGCGAGTTCCCGGATCGATCCCGGGTATTGTCGGACAAAGGCACTCTGGCCGACACCGATAATTGCAACCTTACTCATAATCACCTCTCCTAATTGATAATTGGAAGCTATTTCAAAAGCTTAGGTTAAGCTCAAGGGCGCGGCGAGAATCGGACAAAAAGCGGAGCATACACGGTAGTATGTGAGCATTTTTAGCCGATTCACAACAAAGCCATTGGGCTTAAGATGGGTTTTTGAAACAGCTTCTAAATGTATTGCCCTCCATCCACCTTCACCACCTCACCCGTAATATGGCGCGCTTTTTCAGATGCCAGAAATGCAATCACATAGGCGAGATCCTCTGGCAGGCCCACGCGTTTTAATGCCATTTCGTTTAGGGCCAAACCGACAATTTTATCACGCGCATCGGATTCACTGAGCATAGCGGTTTCGATCAGACCCGGTGCCACGGCATTGACGTTGACATTAAATGCGCCCAGTTCCTTGGCCAGTGCCTTGGTGTACCCGACGATGCCGGCTTTGGAGGCGGAATAGTTGGTCTGGCCGAATTTACCCCGTAAACCGTTGATGGAGGTGACATTGACAATTTTGCCCGACTTTTGGTCCTTGAAAATGGGTGCCACGTGGCGAGCAAAATTAAAGTAGCCCTTCAAATTGACATCGATCACCCGATCCCACTGCTCTTCGGTCATCTTCCAGGAAACACCGTCCCAGTTCATGCCGGCGTTGTTGACCAGAATGTCCAGACACCCGAAGGCTTCCAGGGCCTCTTTGACAACCCGCTCTGCATCGTTGAATGACGAAATATCGCATTTGAGGGCAATGGACTTCCTCCCCATGGCCCGGATTTGATCCCGAACCGCTAAGGCCTCGCTTTCATGCTTGCGATAGGTCAGGCAAATGTTGGCCCCTTCGCGTCCCAGTTCAAGGGAGGCTGCAGTTCCGATGCCTTGTGATCCGCCCGTGACGATCGCATTTTTACCTTCAAGTAACATAGAGTCCTCCTGAATTTGTTCAAATTTGACGGTCTCGTAATAAGTCCAACTTCTGCTTTGTGCTGCATTCCGTAATCATTCAACGTACGATAAGTACGCCTCATGATTGCGAAATTTGCACGCCTTGAATTTGAACCTATTACGAGACCGTCTAAATCGGGCTTTTTACGAGTTCATCAAATTTAATAAGTGACAAGCTACATTACAGCTACATTGAGGATGAGTCAAGAGATAAATCTTGAGAAAGCGTTCCCGGGTTCACCGTTCAGACGTTCCCTGTTGTGTTTTTTTCTTGACCCTTACAGACAACCGTTATCACGCAAAATGTGAGGCTTTAAACCCTGAACGTTGAACCCTGAACCTGTGAACGGACACAAAAGAATTGTTATGGTGTGAATAAAAAGCTGTTGAGAATTCAGTTTATACTTAGATACATTATAGCTATAATATAAATGATGTGTGGACCGCCCACCGGTATTTCAAATTTCCTAAATTTTCATATATTTAAATGAATTGATATCACAAAAATACAAAGGAGGAATAATATGGGAGAAGTTCCGGACAATATATGGACCTGGCAGATGGTTCAACCCACAGCGCGGGACAGGGAGTCCGGGGAAATTACACCGGGCAAACTCGAAAAACTGGAAATTCCTGTTCCTGATTTGAACCCGGGAAATGTACTGGTTGAAGTCGCCGGATGCGGTGTGTGCCACACGGACCTGGGGTACTTTTATGATGGTGTTCCGACGGTCTCCCAGCCGCCGCTTACCCTCGGACATGAAATAGCAGGCACGGTCGTTGCCGGTGATGCAGGCTGGGTCGGTAAGGAAGTCCTTATTCCGGCTGTCATGCCCTGCCGCAAATGCCACCTGTGCAAGACCGGACGGGGGAACCGCTGTCTGGCCCAGAAGATGCCCGGGAACAGCATTGGAATCTACGGAGGATTTTCCAGCCATATACCCGTACCGTCCATCGATCTTTGTGAGATCAAGAATCGGGGAGATGTTCCATTGGCGCATCTTGCTGTAGTTGCCGATGCCGCCACGACACCGTTTCAGGCTGCCAAAAGGGCAGGCCTGGACATCGGTGACAACGTTATCGTCATCGGTATCGGCGGTGTGGGGCAGTACATGGTCCAGGAAGCCAAGGCGCTGGGTGCAGGGTGTTTGATCGCGGTCGACATCGACGGGGACCGGCTTAACCAGATTCTTTCCTATGGTGCAGATTTCGCGATCAATGCGACAGGCAAAAATCCAAGGGACATATCCCAGGAGGTCAAGGCTATTCGCAAACAGAAAGGCCTGCCCGGATTCGGCTGGAAGATATTTGAAGTCACCGGTACCAAACCGGGCCAGGAAACCGCTTTGGGCCTTCTCAGTTTTACCGGAAAACTGATCATCGTGGGATTCGGCATGCAGAAGGTGGAGTACTCCATCAGCCGTTTGATGGCTTTTGATGCGGAAATCATCGGAACGTGGGGCTGCTTGCCGGAATATTATCCCCAGGTGTTGGATATGGTCCTGACGGGTAAAATCGACCTGGAGCCTTTTGTACAGACCCGGCCCATGGGTACGATAATAGATGCGTTTGAGGAGGCCCACAAAAAGTCTCCCGACAGGCGTATCGTGCTTACCCCGGACTTCTAACAAGAAGCTATTCAAAACCCCATCTAATGCCCAAGGGCTGTGTTGCGAACCAGCAAAAAATGCTCACATACTACTGTGTATGCTCCGCTTTTTCACTGGCCCGCGCCTTGCCCTTGAACATAATCCAGGGTTTTGAAAAGCTTCTTGATGGTTAACAAAAAATAAAAGAATTTAAAGAGCCGGTTTCAAAACGTTGCAGTTTGGTTAAGGTCAAGGAAAGCGAAAATTTTAACCGCAGGAATACATTGAGTATTTTGAGGATTGAAATTTGAGTTTGCCGCAGAGATTAGCCGAAATGGGGTGTTTTGAAATTGGCTCTAAATAAAAACAAAAAAAGGAGTGATACCATGGCTTTAGAATGGATGCCCAGAGACAATGATTTGAAAGACCACATGCTGCACACGGACGTTCATTGGGGAACGGATGACGGCGCCCCCAACGTCGTCCATGAAAAGCGACCCTTAAAAGATCCGCAAGGCAACGTTGTGGAGGGATTGTATGTATCCTGGATCCGGTTAAACAATCCGCGTCAGTACAATTCTTATACGACCGAAATGGTGAAAGGTGTCATCGCCGCTTTTGAAAATGTCTCCCTGGATCGGACGGTTGTGGCGGTGGTTTTCACGGGAACCGGGCCCTATTCTTTCTGTACCGGGGGGAATACAAAAGAATACAGCGAGTTTTACAGTTTGCGCTGCGATGAATACGGGCAGTACATCGATCTATTCAACCACATGGTCGATGCCATTCTCCTGTGTAAAAAACCGGTCATCTGCCGTGTAAACGGCATGCGCGTGGCCGGCGGGCAGGAGATCGGAATGGCCTGCGATATCGCGATTGCATCGGATTTGGCCATTTTCGGCCAGGCGGGCCCCAGGCACGGTTCCGCCCCGGTGGGCGGTTCATCTGACTTCCTGCCGTGGTATCTCAGCATTGAAGATGCCATGTGGAACTGTGTATCGTGTGAGATGTGGTCGGCCTATAAAATGAAAATGAAGGGTCTCATCAGCAAATGCGTGCCGGTCTTGAAAGTCGATGGGGAATGGGTCCGCAATCCGATGATTGTCACCGATAAATATGTCGATGACGGCGAAATCGTTTATGGTGAGTTCAAAACCGGCTCGGAGGCAAAGGAGGCCCGCGCCTTTGTCAAGGAACATCAGCCCAACGCAGATTTTGAACTCCTGGATAAAGAGGTGGACCGGATTGTATGGACGTTTGCCAATCTGTTTCCGGGCTGTCTGATCATGTCCGTGGATGGTATCCGCATGAAGAAAAAATATTTCTGGGATCAGTGCAAGAATGTTAACCGGCACTGGCTGGCGGCCAATATGGGCGGGGAGGCTTTTCTTGGTTTTGGCGCGTTCAATACCAAGAAGATCACCGGGCAAGATACCGTCGATTTTATTAAATTCCGCCAAAACATTGCCGAGGGTAAAACCTGGAGCATGGATATGTATGCCGACGTCATGGGGAGCCCCAAAGAAGAGTAATATCAAACAAAGATCCGCTATGAATATGGCAGGAGGCTCTTTTCGAATCGAGTCCGCCTGCCATTTTTATATTTAATGAGGAATTTCAGACAATGAATCAATCTTCACACCCATTGGCCGGGCGAAACGAAAAAGAACTCATCGATGTCGCGCTGGGTAGCGTCCCTGCGGATTTGGTGATCGTAAATGCGAATCTGGTCAATGTTTATACCGGAGAACAGCTGGACGGGTGTTCGCTCAGCATAAAGGGAAAATGGATCGCCTATGTGGGCAACGATCCGGATCTCGCAATCGGACCCCGGACAACCGTCATCGATGCGCACGGGAAAACGGTTATCCCGGGATTGATCGATGGGCATATGCACATCGCCTGGTTATATTCGGCGTTTGAATTTTTGCGCTTTGCCATGCAAGGGGGAACGACCACAATTGTTACCGAGACCATGGAATCATTCCCCAATTGCGGGTACGATGGGGTTGTTGATTTTATGGCTTCCGTGGAGGATCAGCCGATTAAGATATTTGGGACTGCTCCGGCAATGGTTTCCACCAGCAAGGCTCACCATATCCCTTTAGGGACGCTGCGCCGGCTTTTGGCGCGTGATGATATGCTCGGTCTTGGGGAATCTTACTGGCAGGCGATCTTACAAGATCCTGACAACCTGGTCCCTGTGTTAAAAGAAGCCGTCGTTTGTGGCAAAAAACTTGAGGGGCATACGGCCGGGGCACGAGGCAAGAAATTGGCCGCTTACATCGCTGCCGGGATTTCGTCATGTCACGAACCGATTAAAGCCGAAGAGGTCATCGAACGATTGCGGCTGGGGATGCATGTCATGATTAGGGAAGGGAGTATCCGCAACGACTTGGAAGCCATTTCTGAGATCAAGAACTTGGAAATTGATATGCGTCGGCTCATCTTGGTTACCGATGGGATTGATCCTGAAACTTTGATGAACAAGGGTTACCTCGAGGGGGTCGTTCAAAAAGCGATTGACTGTGGATTTGATCCGATTACGGCCATACAAATGGCCACCCTGAATGTGGCTGAGCATTTTGGTTTGGACGACCGGATCGGCGGGATCGCCCCCGGCAGGTATGCCGATATTCTCGTCATTCCGGATCCGGCCACCATCGAAGCAGAATACGTGATCAGCAGCGGTGAGATCATCGCCCAAAATGGAACCCTTCTAAAGCCACCGCGGGCGCATCATTTTTCAAAACCGAGTTTGAATAGCGTTCACCTTGGCCGCAGATTGGAACCGGCTGATTTTCGCATTCGAATCAACAGTGATGATTCAACTCTGCCTGTCCGCATTATCGATCAGATCACGGATCTGGTTACCAAAGAGGTTCAGATGACCTTGCCGGTGGTGGCGGGTGAAATCGGATCGGATTTTGATAAGGATATCGTAAAGGTTGCGGCCATCGACCGTGTTATCGATCCCGGGAAAATGTTTGTTGGGCTCATCCGGGGCTATCGTATGCAAACCGGTGCGATCGCCTCCAGCGCAGCCTGGGATACTTCTGATATTATCGTCGTCGGTGCCATTGAGGCCGATATGGCGCTGGCCGTGAATCGAATTCATGAAATGCAGGGAGGATCTGTCGTATGTGCCGACGGCCGGATTTTGACCGAACTCCCCATGCCGATCATGGGCATTATCTCCGATCTCCCCATGGAGCGGCTGGTCGAAAAACGAAAAGAGATCAAGAATGCTACAATGCAGTTAGGGATACCTTTTGATGATCCCCTTTTGTCATTGATTACCCTGACCGGTGCGGCGATTCCGTATTTGCGGATATGCGAACAAGGGCTAGTGAACATTAAGGATGGCCGCACGGTCGGGTTGGCATATGACTAAAAGCCATTTCAATATTAATAAATTTTTTCTTGACATCGACAAGGTGACTACTTTATAGTTACATTGTAGTTAAAATATAATTAAAAAATCATCCCCAAATGGCCCCATATGCATAAATATTCAATATAAAATTATGTAGTTAATATTAATGCTGATCATCTCCACTAAAAATAACGCCCAGGAGCTTCCTATTTGGTTTTTTTATTGCTAATTTAACCTAATACCGATCTGCTCCCGACGACCAGACGGGCGCGAATCGGCAATAAAATCATAACGTAAAAAGTATGCCGCGGATTCAGGCAATCCAGGAGGGAATAAAATGAGGTACGCAGAGACAGGGTTTAATTTAGAAGTCGATCTAACCCGGGGCAACATTGAAAGGGTAGAAACCGACCCAAGAGATACCGAGCTTTATCTGGGGGGTTTAGGTACGAACGCCAAGATATTATGGGACAGAGTCGGCCCTGAAGTGGAAGCCTTTTCTCCTGAGAATCTGCTTATATTCGGCGCTGGCCTTCTATGCGGCACTCTGGCGATCGGTTGTAATCGTACCATTTTAACAACCATTTCTCCTCAGACGAAGTTAATGGCGTTTTCGATGATGGGGGGATTCTGGGCACCGGAATTGAAGTATGCCGGTTATGACAAAGTCATCCTTCATGGTAAGTCTCCGAATCTGGTTTATTTGTGGATAAACAATGACAAGGTAGAGATACGTGATGCCTCTCATTTGAAAGGCAAAGGTGCCGTAGAAACGGCGGCACTGATCCGCGAAGAGCTGAATGAACCCAAAGCCCAGGTGGCAGCCATTGGCCTGGCCGGTGAAAACAGAGTTTATTATGCCTCCATCGAGCAGGGCCGTTCCAGTGCCAGCCGTGGCGGTATGGGGGCTGTCATGGGAGATAAAGGCGTAAAGGCCATCGTTGTTCGCGGAACAAACGACATCAATGTTGCCCATCCAGAGGAATATCTGGCGCTATGCAACGAGGTGATGGAATATATCAAATGGCGCGAAGATAACCCCATACCGGGGGTCATACCCATTTTATCTGTACTGGGATCACCGCAAGAGATGGCCATCCATGATGAAAAGTGGCACACTGAAAATTTTTCCTGGGGAAATTCACGTGTCCGCCGAAGAGAATTCTGGACCGAGGAAGTCGCACAGGAATGGATGGACACCATGAACAGTATGCGAACGCGGATGATCAGTTGCTATAATTGTCCCATGAAATGCGGGGCAACACTTTCCCCCCCAGGACAACCAACATTCATGATGAAATGCTTCACCAAACTGACGTATACCATGGCGGCCTATTCAAACCTGGATTTTGGTTTTAGAATAGCTCAGCATGCCACGGAATATGGTGTGGATGGATACTCAGCCCCACAGGTGATGGCCTTCGCTCTTGAATTATTGGAAAACGGCATCTTGGCGGATAACGATTTTCCCGAGATGCCCTCGGACAACGAGGGACGATTTTACTATTTGCTCGACAAAATTGTACGACGGGAAGGAATTGGCGATGTTTTAGCCAATGGAACGTACTGGGCGGCCAAAGAGATTGGTAATGGGGCGGAAGAATATGCCCACAACAATATCAAGAAACATGAGCAGCTGCCGCTTAAGCTGGGCATGCTGAATCCTATTTATTTCCTCATGTACTGTACCGGTGAAAAGATAAACGTTACCCAGATTGAAGGGCAGTTTCCTCAAGCGCCGTTCCCCAAAAGAGAGCATAGGGAAAAATTTGTAAAGGATTGGTTCCAGGTCCCTGATGATAAGTTTAAGCAGTATTTCTTGGACTGGGAGCCGCGCGGAGAAAACTCAATGCCGTATTATCCAACCGTTGAAATGACGTGTGAAATTGTCGATTGGATGGAAAAGATGCACTACATCGATGACGCCCTCGGTATGTGCGCTGGTTTGTCGTCATTTCATCTGAAAGCCCCGTACCATATCCACAATTACCCGAAATTTATCTCGGCTGGGGCCGGGATCGAAATGGACGAAGACAAACTGACGCAAGCAACCAAGCGCTACAGGACATTGGTTAGAGCCATCAACATCAGAAGAGGCATGCGCAGAAAAGATGAGAAACCACCCGAGGACCATTGGAAAAAGAGAATTCCAGAACTTGAAGAGGAGCTTTTAGATACCTATTACCAATTCAAGGGGTGGAATAAAGAGGGCATTCCTACCAAGGAGTCTTTAAGTGAATTGGGTTTGGATTACGTGAGTGAAGAATTTGTCGAGAAGGGGATCTTGAAGGATAGCAAAGTTGATTCTTCCAAAGAGGCTTTAGCAGAAAAAGAGACAAATTAGAGTGGAGGACGTAAATCGTGAACGCTGAGAAAGAAAAGAAAATAGTTAAAACTATAAAAATTGATGTTGATAAATGCAATGGTTGCCGAGCATGTGAGGTGATCTGCTCCTCCTTTCACGCCGAGCCCAAATATAGCGGCAATAATCCGGCCAGATCTCGTATTCGGGTGATTCGTGAACCCCTAACGGACATATATGTCCCTGTTTACGCGGGTGAGTATACGCAAGCCGAATGTGCCGGCAGGGACAAATATACGATTGACGGGAAAGATTACGATGAGTGTGCCTTCTGTCGGGCTTCCTGCCCATCCAGGCCCGAGTTCAAAGAACCCGATTCCGGTCTCCCTCTGAAATGCGATATGTGTGAAGGCGAAGAAGAACCCTTGTGCGTTAAGTGGTGCATAAATGACGCCTTGCTGTACGAAGAAAGGGAAGAGGAGGTCAAAGAAGAGGAGGAGCAGGAGGAATTGGAGATCGGCTTGGAATCACTGGCAAACAAATATGGATTGCAGAAGATAAAGGATACCATTGCCCGGTTATCAAAGAAGGATTAAAACCATAGAAGAGGACTAATAAAAGCAGTGGAAACAGTCGCCCCCTTCAAAGAAGTAATAGATGAGATAAAAGAGGCTGGTGGAGAAGCCTTCAGATTTTGCTTTCAGTGCGGGTTGTGCGATGCTGTTTGCCCGTGGAACAGGGTCAGACAATTCAGTATCCGCAAGATAATCCGAGAGGCGACCTTCGGACTGACTGAGATAGACGGCGAAGATATCTGGCGATGCACGACCTGCGGCAGATGCCCGCAGCGTTGCCCGAGAGGCGTAGAGCAGATAGAGGTTGGGGTATCCTTGCGCAGGGTTGCCTCGGAATACGAGGTTTTTCCTGCTTCTGTTCGTTCTGCACGCACCGCAAGAGCAAGCCTCATTTCTGAAGGTAACCCCTTGCAGGGAGATCGAAAAAATCGGGCCGATTGGGCAAACGGTCTGAGTGTAAAAACGTTCACCGAAGGGATGGAAGCCCTATATTTTGTCGGCTGCTACCTCAGTTATGACCCAAGAATGAAAAAGGTGGCTGTTGCCACAACTCAGATCCTTAATAAGGCGGGGGTGGATTTTGGGATACTGGGTGCCAAGGAGAATTGCTGTGGGGAAAGCATCCGCAAGACGGGCAGCGAGGGAGTTTTTAAAAACCTGGCCAAAGAAAACATCAAAACCTTTATAGATAATGGGGTTAAAAAAATCATCGTTTCATCTCCGCATTGCTTCCACACCTTTAAAAACGAGTATCCCGAATTTATGGTGAATTTTGAGATCATTCATTTTTCCCAATATTTATTCGAGCTTATTAACACTGGAAGGCTGGAACTAACCAAAGAGTATGGGAAGAAAGTAACTTATCATGATCCCTGTTACCTGGGTCGACATAATGACGTATTTGACGAACCCCGGGAAATTTTAAGGAAGATTCCCGGATTAGAACTGATGGAGATGGCTGATTCGCACAAAGACAGCCTTTGCTGCGGAGGTGGTGGCGGCAGGATTTGGATGGACACGCCTATGGGTGAAAGATTCTCCGACCTTAGATTAGAACAGGCCAATGCGGTGGGGGCCGATGTGCTGGTTACGTCTTGTCCATATTGCATCACCAATTTTGAGGAAAGCAGGTTAAACCTTGAGTATGATGATGTCTTGGAGATTAAGGATATTACGGAAATAATACAGGAAGTAATTTAGAAACTATCTCAAAAAAGTCTTTTGGCCCAATCTCTTTGTTGGTACCGAGTTTCAAATCCTCGACATACTATAGTATGCCTCCGGTTATAAACTCGGCCCCGCCTCGACCTTGGACCAAAATCCTATTTTTGAAATAGCTTCTGAAGAATCACAGAAATCTGATGAGGTGATAGAAGTGGAAAACGAAGTAGTGCCTATCGAAAAAATCCTGCCATCGCAGGAAGAATTCAGTGGCAGTAATTTTGGAGATGTGATGGTTGTTGGCGGCGGGATCAGCGGCATTCAGGCTTCTCTTGATCTTGCTGCGGCCGGTTTCAAGGTTTACCTGGTAGAGAAAGCGCCGAGCATTGGCGGCCATATGGCCCAGCTTGACAAGACCTTTCCAACCAATGACTGCTCCATGTGAATCCTGGCACCCAAACTGGTCGAGGTCGGCCGGCATCCCAATATAGAAGTTCTGACCTATACAGAAGTTGACGGTGTAGAGGGGGAAGAAGGGGATTTCAAGGTAACCCTGATCAAGAAACCCCGGTACATTATTGAGGATAAATGCACGGGTTGTGCAACCTGTGTTAAATACTGCCCGGTCGAATATCCTGATCAATTTAATCAGGAAATATCAGATAATAAAGCTGTCCATGTATACTTCTCGCAAGCGATCCCACTAATCACCTATATTGACGAAAGTTGCCTTTTCCTCAAGGAGAAAAAATGTGATATCTGCAGAGGCGTATGTCAGGCTGAAGCCATAGATTTCAAACAAACAGAAGAAAAGGTAAAAGTAAATGTAGGAGCGATAATTCTGTCTTCCGGCATCGAGCCGTTCGATCCCAGGGTGAAAGATGAATACGGTTACGGAAAGATGCTGAATGTGGTGACCAGCATGGACTACGAACGGCTGCTTTCCTCCACCGGGCCATACGAGGGCGAAATACGGCGTGCTTCCGACCCGACGCATCCTCAAAAAATAGCCTGGATTCAATGTGTTGGATCCAGACGTGTGATCGAAGGCGAGAACAGCTATTGTTCCGGGGTCTGCTGCACTTATACCCAGAAACAGGTCATCCTGACCAAAGACCATGATGCCGAGGCAGCCTGTACCATATTCCATAACGATATCCGCTCCCATGGCAAAGATTTCGAGCGCTACTATCAGCGGGCAGAACAGCTGCCCGGTGTCCGCTTCATCAGAAGCTATGCATCCGTAGAAAGGGAAATTCCGGAAAGCAAGAACGTCGTCGTCAGATATGCGACGCCCGATGAGGGTGTTAAAGAAGAAGAATTCGATATGGTGGTTTTATCCGTGGGATTAAACCCGCCGGCCGCCAACCAGGAAATTTCAGAAAAGTTCGGCATTGACATTACGGCCCACGGCTTTGCCCGAACCGATTCTTCAAACCCGGTTCGAACAAACAGAGCCGGCATATTTGTGAGCGGTGCCTTCCAGGGCCCCACGGACATCCCTGAATCGGTTTTCAGTGCCAGCGCGGCCGGGTCACAGGCCGGCGAGCTGCTTGACTACCGACGTGGTAAACTGGCCCAAGAGAGAGTCTATCCACAGGAAAAAGAGGTCTCCCAGGAAGAGCCGAAAATAGGCGTCTTTGTGTGTCATTGTGGTGCCAATATCGGCAGTATTGTCGATGTTCCTGCCGTGGTTGACTATGCTTTGACCCTGCCCAATGTGGTCTATGCTCAGGAGCAGCTGTTTTCATGTGCTACAAATTCTGCTAAGGAAATAACGGAGTTGGCAGAGGAAAAAGGCCTGAATCGTGTTGTCATTGCTGCTTGTTCTCCCCGTACCCTGGAACCGCTGTTTCATGATACGCTGAAAGAAGCGGGTTTGAACCAATATTATCTGGATATGGCCAATATACGCGAGCATTGTTCCTGGGTTCATTCCAAACAGAAGGAAGACGCCAATCACAAGGCATTGGATATCGTCAGAATGTCGGTGGCGCGGGCCAGCCGTCTAGAACCGCTCCAGGAATTCGACCTGTCGGTTAATAAAACCGCCCTGGTGATCGGCGGCGGAGTTGCCGGCATGACCTGCGCCCTATCGATTGCGGAGCAGGGGCATGAAGTCCACATCGTGGAGAAAAGCAAAGTTCTTGGAGGGATGGCAAGGAGACTTCACACCACCCTTGAAGGCCTGGACGTTCAGGCGTATTTAAATGATCTCATTCGGAAAGTTTATCAGAACCCCTTGATTCACGTATCCCATGATGCTTCCATCAAGCAGGTGGACGGCTTTATCGGAAATTTCATCACCACAATTGAAAGCGAGGGCCGGGTAAAAAAGATCCAACACGGCGCATCGGTTTTGGCCATCGGTGCGGAGGAATACAAACCCAGTGAGTACCTGTACGGCCAACATGAAAATGTCTTCACCCATATGGAGATCGGAGAAGAGATTGCTAAAGGAAACGAAACGGTCCTTAATGCCAAGACGCTGGTGATGATCCAGTGCGTGGGCAGTCGAAATGAGGAAAGAAATTACTGCTCACGGGTATGCTGTGGTCATGCGGTGAAGAATGCCATCAAACTCAAAGAGAAGAATCCTGAAATGGATATCTACGTTCTCTTTCGTGATATGAGAACATATGGGTTCAGAGAGGATAATTACCGTGACGCCGCAGACAAGGGGGTCATGTTTATTCGATATACACCTGAAGATGCACCCCAAGTGGAATCGGTTGAAGAGGGTGGCAAGTCTATCCTGAGAGTGATCGTAACGGATCCGATATTGGGTCAGCGGCTGGAGTTGGATGCAGATGTCATTTCTTTGGCTGCCGCGGTGATTCCGGCTGCCGCCACCCTGGAATTGGCCAGTTTGTTCAAGGTGGCGCTCAGTCCGGATCAGTTTTTCAAGGAGGCCCATGTCAAGCTGCGGCCGGTAGAATTCGCCACCGACGGCGTATACCTCTGCGGTACGGCCCATTATCCCAAACACCTACCGGAAACCATCAATCAGGCCTTCGGTGCCGCGAGCAGGGTCCTAACCTTGCTGTCAAAAGACACGGTGGTTACTTCTGGAACCGTTGCCCAGATCGATCCGGACTCCTGCGTAGGCTGTCTCACCTGTCAGCCCCTGTGTCCGTACGAGGCCATCGCTTACAATCTGGAGACGCGGGTCTGCGAGGTGAATAAAATCTTGTGCAAAGGCTGCGGGAATTGCGCCTCAGCTTGTCCCTCCCACAGCGCCCTGCTGGGGGGGTATAAGCCTGAGCAGCTATTGGCCCAGATCTGCGCGGCCTGATGAGGAGTCAATAAAAATATTCAGATAAGGAGAGACACCAATGAGCGATACCAAATTCGAACCCCATATCATCGCATTTCTCTGCACCTGGTGAGCATATGCCGCTGCTGACCTGGCTGGGGTCGGTCGTATGCAGTATCCGGCAAATATCCGGGCTATTCGGGTCACGTGCTCCGGCAGCGTGTCGCCTCATCATGTTCTCAGAGCGTTTCAACAGGGTGCCGACGGTGTTTTTGTGGGCGGCTGACATCAAGGCGAATGCAATTACCTGTACGGTAATTATTCCACAGAGAAACGGGTGACCGTTCTATCCCAGATGTTGAAATTTTGTGGTCTGGAAAAAGAAAGGCTTAGGGCCAGGTGGGTTAGCTCGGCCGAAGCTCCGGAGTTTGTCGAAGAGATTAATGAATTTGTTGGGATCTTAAGAGAACTGGGTCCTTCACCATTGAAAGTCGAAAAAGCCGAGGCGGTTGCCTAACTCGAATGGGCGGTCCAAATTATCAGTATGTCGTTTAAGTCAGAATAAGGTTTGGTAATGATTGATCAAGTCAAACAGAAAATCAACGAGCTATTAACGGATGGTTCCGTTAAAGGTGTGGTGGCCCTTGCGCATGCCAACGGCCACGTGGCCCCCTGTCTGTATCAAAAGGGGGATGATCTGGAAAAGCTGTGTCTTGGGGACACAGATGTCGCTGGGGATGCGCGCTACCCACTGAACAAGGTCCTGGTTACCCTTTCAAGGCAATATCCGAAAGAGGTGTTCGGTGTTCTGGTTCGGGGCTGTGATGAAAGAGGGCTCTATGGCCTTTACCGGCTGAATCAGCTCAATCCGGACAAGGTCGTCCCGATCGGAATATCCTGCCCCCAGAGTTTGGCCCAGCAATGCGAGTGCAAAAAGCCCTGGCCCGATGAGATGACGGCCGGGGAAGTGTCGGACGGCTTGGAGCAACTTGGTGTCCGCAATGCTGAAAGCAGAAGCATTCCCGAGCGGTTCTCTTTCTGGCAGGACCAATTTTTGAAATGTGTCAAATGCTATGGCTGTCGCGATATATGCCCCATGTGCTTCTGCCGGGAATGCAGTCTCGAATGCGAGGACCTTGTTTCAAAGGGCGATCTTCCCGTGGATATACCGGTATTTCACCTGGTTCGGGCCATGCACATGGCCGACCGCTGCATCGACTGTGGATTGTGCGATGAAACCTGCCCAGCGGATATCCCCTTAAGGCTGCTTTACAAAAAGACGGCCGAAATCATGGACACCGAATTTGGGTTTACATCCGGGATCAAAAAACATGAAATTTCACCCTTTAGCGTGATGGGTCCGTCACCCCAAAAGCAAGAAAGGTAATAGATAAAAGGAACGATCATGGATTACAGGAATACGCTGACCACCTGTACCTATTGCGGATGTGGATGCAATTTTTATTTGGAGTCCCTCGACGGTAAACTAACCGGGGTGACACCCTGTAAAACAAGCCCTGTCAATGAAGGCAAGCTCTGTATCAAGGGATGGAATGCCCACGAATTTGTCCAATCCGACCGGCGGCTGAAAAAACCGCTGCTCAGAAAAGATGGAACGCTTGTGGAAGTCTCCTGGGACGAGGCCCTGGAATTTGCCGCGTCCAGGCTCAAAGACATCCGTAAAACAGATGGCCCGGACGCCATGGGATTTTTTGCCTCTGCCAAGGTCACCAACGAGGAAAATTATCTCATGCAAAAATTTGCCCGGGCCGGTATGGGCACCAACAGTGTCGATCACTGCGCCCGGCTCTGACATTCCTCCACCGTGGCAGGTCTTGCCGCAGCTTTTGGTAGTGGCGCCATGACAAATGCCGTATCCGAACTGGAGGAGTCGGATACCATTTTTATTATCGGGTCAAACACGGCCACCTCCCACCCTCTCGTGGCCACACGCGTCTTCAGGGCAAGGCAAAATGGGGCTAAAATATTAGTGGCAGACCCCAGAAAAAACCAGATTGCGGCTTTTGCCAATCTGTATATCCGTCATAGACCGGGAACTGACGTGGCCCTGCTAAACGGTATGATGAAGGTGATCATGGACAGGGGGCTTGAGGACAAAACCTTTATCAAAAAGCATACAGAAGATTTTGAGGCTTTTAAAGATCTGATAGATGGGGTTAATCTGGAAGATGTCTCCCAAATCACCGGAGCGCCAGTGGAGGACATCGAAAACATGGCCCTGATCTATGCTGAAGCGGGAAAGGCCACCATCGTCTTTTGTATGGGGATCACCCAGCATACCACCGGTGTCGACAACGTCAAATCGCTGGCCAACCTGGCCATGTTGACCGGCAATGTCGGGAAACCCGGTACCGGTGTCAATCCCCTCCGTGGACAAAACAATGTCCAAGGCGCTTGTGACATGGGAGGGCTTCCCAATGTCTATACCGGATACCAGCCGGTTACACTCGGCCCGGCCAACAAAAAATTTGCCGAGGCATGGGGCGTTGACGAACTACCCACAAAGATCGGTCTAACCATCCTTGAAATGATGGACGGGATAGACGATGATACGGTAAAAGCACTGTGGATTATGGGCGAGAATCCGGTGGTATCGGACCCGGATGCCGATCATGTGGTCGAGGCCCTTAAAAAACTCGATCTGCTGATTGTTCAAGATATATTCCTGACACCTACGGCAAAACTGGCCCATGTGGTTCTGCCGGGGGTTTCCTTCGCCGAAAAAGAGGGTACCTTTGTCAACACCGAAAGACGGGTGCTGCGCGTCAGAAAAGCCATTGATCCCATTGGCGAATCCCGCCAGGATTGGCAAATTATACAGGACATATCCAATCGCTTTGGGTATACCCTGGCCTACGATAACCCTGAAGCCATATTTAACGAAATGGCCGAGTTGACACCTTCCTTTGCGGGGATTAGTTACGAGCGGCTCGAAGGCCCCGGTCTGCAATGGCCATGCCCGTCGCCAGAGCACCCGGGGACACCTTACCTTCATGACGGTGGCAGATTTACGAGAGGCAAAGGTCTGTTTCATGCCATCGATTATAAGCCGCCGGCAGAGGAAACAGATGTGGACTTTCCCTTCTGGATGACAACAGGCCGGGTTTATGCTCATTATCACACCGGGACCATGACAAGGAATTCAAAATCGCTGGAATTTGAGGTGTCTGAGGGATTCCTTGAAATTAATCCGTTTGATGCTCAGTCGCTCGATATTCAGGATGGCCACTGGATAAAAGTCGCTTCTAGAAGAGGTGAGATTGAAACACGGGTGATGATCACCGAGCGTGTCGAAAAGGGTGTGGTGTTCATGCCTTTTCATTTTGAGGAAGCCAATGTAAATAAATTGACAAATCCGGCTTTCGACCCAATTGCCAAAATTCCGGAACTGAAAGTTTGTGCGGTGAAACTGAAAAAAATTGTATAGCTTTTATTAATACTGTTAACGTTAAGGAGTGCTTCAAAAATGGATTCCCAACTTTATAAAGAGACAATCAAAGATGCCATTGCCAGTGAGGTTGAAGCAAAAGAATTTTATCTTGAAATATCCAAAAGAATCCGGGATGACTATTTGAAAGATTTGTTCCTGGGGTTTTCAAAAGAAGAGGCCAATCATGAGAAAATCCTGACTGCACTCCTTGAAAAGGGCAAAATCAAAACGGCAACCTTTGATGGAACCCGCGATTTTAAAGTTTCGGAAACCGTTTCACTGCCGGAGGTGTCGGCGGACATGAATCTCAAGGATGTCATCGGCCTGGCCATGAAAAATGAAGAAATTGCCATGCAGAAATATGAAACCCTGGCGGCCAACTGTGATGACCCGGAGCTTCAATCCGTTTTTAACAATCTGGCCAACATGGAAAGAGACCATAAATTTAAAATGGAGGAAAGTTTTGTGAAGGTGGCTTATCCAGAAGTCTGGTAAGATACTGAAACCTTCAGCTATACAACCTCAGTGAAATTTTTCAGGCAGGATTTTGTACAATAACAACGCCCGCAATCAAACGAGCAAAAACAGGAGGATATTTTGAAGATTCTCATAACCGTAAAAAAGGTTGTCGATGTGGAATTGAACATGCACGTGAAGAACGGTGCCATTATTGAGGACGGCATGCAGTATGTGATCAACGCTTGGGACGAAAGCGCAGTGGAAGCAGCCGTACAGCTTAAGGAAAATAACGGCGCTGAAACAACATTGGTGAGCGTTGGCGGAGGGGACAATACCGATATGATCCGCCGATGCTATGCCATGGGGATTGAAAACGGCATGCATATCGAAGATCCGGCATTGGACAAGGCAGACTCATCGGTTTTTGCACGTGTTTTGCAAAAGGTTTACGAAAAGGGAGATTACGACCTGGTAATCACCGGCAAGCAAGCCCAGGATACCGATAGCGGCCAAACCGGTATTATTTTAGCGGAATATTTGGGACTGCCGTGCGTCAGCAATGTCGTGGGGATCGAAGTGATGGACGACCAACACATTAAAGTATCCCGATCGGGGGATGCCGGAACCGAAATTGTTGAACTGGAGCTACCCGCCATCGTCACGGTTGATGTGAGTATTAATGAGCCTCGATTGCCTCAAATGCGCGGCATCATGATGGCAAAGAAGAAAAAAATCGATAAAATGGATCTGGCGGCACTCGGTACTTCGCCTGAAGAAATCGGAGGCGCTGGTCCAAAATCGGAGGTGGTTGAATTTATGGCATCGGAGACGCGCCAGGCGGGGCAAAAATTTGAAGGCGATGCAGCCGAAATCACGGCCCGGGTTGTCGATCTATTGGCCAATGAGGCCAAAGTGCTTTAAGGAAGGAAAACAATATCATGGCTAAAGTACTCGTAATTGCAGAAATCAAACAGGGTATAGTAAAAGGGAGCACAACCGAACTTTTATCAAAAGCAAAAGCCATCGGAGCCGAAGCTGCAGTCGCGGCGATTGGCAGTAATATCGAATCTCTAATTCCTGATTTGGTGAGTGCGGGATCTGATGCACAATACATCGCCGATGATCCCGGGCTTGAGCTGTTTTCAGCCGGCCCCTTTGCCTCCTGTGTGGTCGAGGCGGCCGAACAATTTGATGCCAATCTAATTTGGTTTGGCTTCTCCGAAAGCGGCAAAGCCGTCGCCCCGAGGGTTGCAGCGCAACTGGATGCCGCCTGCGCCACCGAAATTACCGGCATTACGCTTGATGGAGATCAAATCGAAGTCATGAGACCCGCCATCACCAATAAAGTCATGCAACGCGTTAAGGTCAATACCGATAAATTGGTGGCAGTTGTCAGAGCCGGTGCGTTCGAAGCGACGGAAGGCATCACTGGAACCGAAAACGTCGTCAAACTTTCTCCCCCTGCGGCGGATTTAAAGGCCGTGATCAAGGAACTCGTATCGGATGCAAGCGGTGAAATCGATCTCGCCGACGCCAACATCGTCGTTTCAGTGGGGCGGGGCGCTAAAGATCAAACCGGAATCGATCTTGTAAAAGGACTGGCCAACGATCTAAATGCCGGTTTTGGCTCTTCCCGCGCCATGGTGGACGGTGGTTTCATGGCTCACAGTAAACAGGTCGGCCAGACCGGAAAAATCGTGGCACCCACGCTATACATGGCCATCGGAATATCCGGCGCCATTCAGCATCTGGCAGGCATGAACGGTTCTAAGGTAATCCTGGCCGTCAACAAGGATCCGGAGGCGCCTATTTTTAATGTCGCCGACTATGGGATCGTCGGGGACCTTTTTGAAGTTGTTCCGATACTGAGAGAGGAAATCAACAAGCTACGTTCATGATATTTCGTTTTTTGTGTTTGGTATTTGGTGGTGGCTAACGATCCGATTGCAGGATGCCAAATACCAAACCCAAAACGTCAAATTTCCATATGCAGACCCGCGCTGAAACCTGTAACACGTTTCTCAAAACGCATATCGCGCACCTTGAAGCACAAAACATTAGATAAAAGTTTAAAAAGGTATTTATGAATCCCCTATTGATGTCACTACTACTCCTGGTTGCTCTGGCTGTTTTCGGCCGCACCATGTACCAAAAAATGCAATTGCTGATGGCTATGGCGCCGGCCAACCGGTTCAATCATATCAAAGAACGACTGCAAAATATGGCGATTCTGGCAATCGGGCAGAAGCGTCTGGTGGGGAGGAAAAAAGAATGGACCTCAGGGCTCATGCATGCACTGATATTCTGGGGCTTCTGCGTTCTGTTGATTCGGAGCCTGAATCTATATGGAGAGGGATTCGTGTCCGGTTTTCAGCTGCCTTTTCTGAGCAAGGATTATTTCCTGGGTTATGCCTACATGGCCTTGAAAGACGTCATGGAAGGTATTGTGTTGCTGATGGTGGTATGTGCCATATTTCGCAGGGCAGTCATGAAACCGGAACGCCTACACAATACCTGGGAGGCTTATTTTGTGTTGGGATTGATCGGGATCTTGATGATATCTGATTTGCTATACGACGGATCGCGATATAATTTGATTATGCTACATAATAACCCGGAGCACCTGCACTATTTCAACAATCCCCAGTATGGGTCTGAATTTCTTTGGACACCCGTATCCGTTGGAGCGGCCGCCTTGATTTCCGGTCTGAGCGCGGAGACACTCGGATATATCATGGTCGTGATGTTCTGGATGCATATCATCACCCAATTAACCTTTTTGAATTTCTTACCCTTGGGAAAGCATTTTCACGTGATTACATCGCTGCCCAATGTTTTTTTTAAAAACCTGGGATATCCGCATCAGAAACCGCAACTTTTGGATTTGGAAGATGAAGCGGCCTGGGAAGATGAAATCCTCGGTCTCAATCACATGCACCAGCTCAACTGGAAGCAGGGTTTGGATCTTTACACCTGCACCGAGTGTGGCCGCTGTAAAGAGGTTTGTCCCACGTTTACCACGGACAAACCCTTAAACTTGTACGAATTCAATGACAACCTCAAAAAAGAATTGTTGGCCAATGCAGACGGCATTATCAAAAGAGCCAAACTGGCCGCACAAATCAAGCCGGATGCCGATGCAGATCAAGCTGAAAAAATAAAAGCTGACATGACCGAGCTAAACAGCTCTAATCAGCTTGTGGGTGATGTGATTGCACTGGATACCCTCTGGGCCTGCACTACCTGTCGAGCCTGTGAAGCGGTATGCCCGGTAACCATCGAACATGTTCCCCGCATCATTGCCATGCGGCAGGGACAGACCCTGATGGCCGAAGCCTACCCCAAAGAGCTGAACCCGTCCCTAAAAGGACTCGAGCGCAACGGCAACCCCTGGGGTATCGGATATGACAAACGCGCCGATTGGGCTGCAGAGCTGGATGTGAAAATAATGGCAGATGATTCGGATGTGGACTATCTGCTTTGGGTTGGTTGTGCGGGATCATTCGACGACCGCACCAAAAAAGTATCCACCAGCCTGGTCAGGATACTACAACATGCCGGTGTCAACTTCGCTATTCTCGGTATCGAAGAAAAATGCACCGGAGATTTCGCCAGGCGTGTGGGCAACGAGATGCTGTATCAGAT
>CAZHAH010000032.1:0-40504 GCA_964530095.1 uncultured Desulfobacteraceae bacterium
TTAAATAAATACATCCTGACCAGAAGGTCATAAAGGAGGAGGGAAGAATTGAGTCTTCTGGATGAACAGAAAGAGGCAAAGCGATTATTAATCATAGAAGCTGCGGCTCGCGTTTTTGCCCAAAAGGGATACGCGGGCGCGGTGGTATCGGATATCGCCGTTCAGGCCGGAATCGGCAAAGGAACCATCTATGAATATTTTGAAAGCAAAGAAGAGCTTTTTTTTGCAGTATACGAGTGGTTTACGCAAAAAACCGGTATGGCCGCCACGGTCAGTATCTCCAGCTTAAGCGGTTCGACGACCGAGCGGTTGGCGGCTCTAAACGATGCGCTGATGGGGATGTGGGATGAAATCGAAGAGATGTTCACACTCATGATGGAGTTTTGGGCGGCCTCTTCATTGCCGAATATGCGCAGTCGGTTTAAAAAATCCTTCCGCCAGATGTATCAGGAGTTTCGGGAAATTGTTTCGTCATTGATTCGCGATGGAATCAAGAGGGGTGAATTCCGGTCGGATGCAAATCCGGATTCGGTGGCGGCTGCGCTTGTGGGGACATGGGACGCGTTATTCCTGCAAGCCTGGTTTGAAGAGGAATTTGATGTATTGGGTACCGCAAGGGATTTTTTGGATGTCGTATTGAAAGGATTATTAGTAGGTCAAGGCCCAAATAACTGATTTACCCTATATGACCTGAATTTTCATGCAAGATTCAGATATGATAATTGAACCGAGGTGAACCGTGCAAAACAAATTCATCCAATTCATAGGGACGATACTCTTCATTCTTTTTTTTGCGAGTCATTTTGCGATGGCTCAGGAGGCCCAGAGCCTTGTTGAGTCCAGCTGGGATTATATGCGTGACAGGGCTTCCATCGCCACCGTGGGCATGACGATTCATCGACCCGGCTGGGAAAGAAATATGGTGATAAAGGCCTGGACGCGCGGCCGAAAGGATAGCCTTTTTTTCATCATGGCTCCGCCAAAGGATAAAGGCAACGGTACCTTAAAGAAAGGCCGCGCCATGTGGATGTTCAACCCCAAAATAAACCGGGTCATCAAATTGCCGCCTTCCATGATGTCGCAGGCATGGATGGGTTCCGATTTTTCGAACAATGATTTATCCAAATCGGATACACTTCTCACGGATTATAAGCATACGATAATCGGAACCGAAAGGCATGAAGGTAAAAAAGTATTCCTGATCAAATCGATACCGAAACCGGATGCGCCTGTCGTGTGGGGTATGCAAAAACTCAAAATACGTGAAGACCATATCTTATTGAGCGAGGAATTCTATGATGAAGACCTTCGACCGGTAAAGGTAATGACGACCCTCGAGATTCAACAGTTAGGCGGAAAACTGTTTCCCAAAGTTTGGAAAATAAATAAGTTTGACAAAAAGGAGGAGTACACCCAATTGACTTATAAAGCGCTCGATTTTAAGCTTCACTTGCCGGATAGCCTCTTTACGCTTTCCAGTCTTAGAAAAGTCAGGAGATAGAAATTGTCAATTGATGTCAAAATGGCCTGGCGCAATATTTGGCGCAATCCGAGGCGAACCATCTTGACTTTATGCGCCATCGCATTTGCGAGCCTTCTGCTGGTTTTTATGCTTTCTTTTCAGTTCGGCAGCTATGAAACCATGATTAACTCAGCGGTCAAAATTCATACCGGACACCTGCAAATCCAAACCGCCGGCTATCACGATAAAAAAAGTATCCGCCTGTTGGTCCCCCAGCCGGCCGTTATCGGCGATATTTTAGCGAAAATTCCGCAAGTCGAAGCGTATGCATTCAGAGCCGAAGCGTTCTCTCTGGCTTCTTCTCAAAAGCGAACCTACGGAATACTGGTTACTGGAATCGACCCGCAAAGAGAGGCGAAAGTCTCAAAGTTGAAAAAATTGATACGAAAAGGAGAATATCTGGCCCCGGGCGATTATGACCAGGCTCTGGTGGGGCAGCTCTTAGCTAAGAATTTAAAAGTAAAAATCGGTGAAGAATTGACGATACTGGGGCAGGGGCGAGACGGTTCCGTGGCCGCGACGGTTGTAAAGGTAAAAGGTATCTATCGTTCCGGGTTGGATGTTTTCGATCGCGCCTCAATCCATATCCCTTTGAACGCTTTTCAGGATTTATACAGTATGGAAGATGCGGTTCATGTCGTGGTAGCCGTTGGAAAATCTCTATCTCAGGTATCACGCATAAAAGCCCTTACCTTAAAAGGGCTTTCCTCGGACGGCCTGAGAAACATGCGCGTATTGGATTGGGAAGCGTTGATGCCGGGGCTGCGTGAGGCCATCGAAATGGACTTGATCAGCGGGCTTATCTTTTATGGTCTTTTGATCATCGTGGTGGCTTTCAGCATCTTAAACACCTTTTTGATGGCCATCTTTGAGCGAACGCGAGAGTTTGGCGTTTTAATGGCCATTGGGACAACCCCCAGACGCCTGACCAAACTCCTGTTGATTGAATCGATGAGTATAACGTCCTTAGGCATTTTGGCAGGGATCGTTTCCGGAATTCTGGTTACCTATTATTTTCAAGTGCACGGTATCGACGTTTCGGGTTCCTCCGAGTTGTTGAGCCAATTCGGAATATCCGGTCGGATGTACCCAAAACTTTCAGGCGCGTCGATTTTGATCGGCCCCGGCACGGTTCTGATCGTCACCTTTTTGGCAGCCCTGTACCCGGCGCTTAAGGTGCGCGGCTTACGCCCGGTGGAGGCGATGAGCTCGATCTAGTAAGGAAAGTAACCGTTCATAGGTTCTGAGTTCAACGTTCAGGGTTAGAGACAAGAATACAACTTTGAACCCTTGAACGGTTTCCAAGGAAGATCACATGCAGATCCAACTGGCTTGGCGCAACATTTGGCGCAACATTCGTCGAACCACGGTTATCCTGATAGCGGTGGTCATCGGCGTTTGGAGTATGATTTTTTTAGGGGCGATAATGCGCGGTATCGCCGATGGAATG
Source organism: uncultured Desulfobacteraceae bacterium (assembly GCA_964530095.1). GTDB lineage: Bacteria > Desulfobacterota > Desulfobacteria > Desulfobacterales > CAZHA01 > CAZHAH01. Next base: position 2,973 of record CAZHAH010000032.1, read on the forward strand.
ATCAAGAACGGAATTGCAACCCTAACGGGTCATATTCAAATTCATCAGAAAGGGTATCGCAATGATCCCGCAATCGAAAACAGCATTGCCGATCCGCAAATGATGACATCCGTTTTGAAAAGGGTGCTGCCCCAAAATGCCCTGTGGACCTCCAGGGTACGGGTAAACGGCATTGCTGCAAATGCCCGGCATTCAAGTGGGATAACGCTTGTAGGGATCGATCCGACAACGGAAGCCAAGATCTCATTTATCGGTAAACCGCTTTTTCAGGGGCGTTATCTAAGCCCTGATGATCATCACGGGATTTTGATCGGCGAAGCATTGATGAGAAAGTTTGAGACCAAAATCGGCCGCAAACTTGTGCTGATGTCTCAGGATACAGATCAGGATATCGCCTCACGTGCATTTCGTATTGTTGGAATCTTCAGGGCTGAAATGGAAGCCACAGAAAAGGAGTATGTTTTTGTGACCCGCACGGCAGCCCAAAAAATGCTAAACCTGCAAAATGGTATTTCGGAAGTCGCTATTCTTTTAGCGACAAAAGATGAAGATGAGGTAGCCGAAGTGTTGCGGACAGCCTTTTCCTCGAATCAATATGAAATTCATACCTGGCGCGAGCTGCTGCCTTTCCTGAAGGCCTATTTGAGACTACTCGATGGATTTATTGCGATTTGGTATGTCGTCGTTTTTATCGCCATGGGATTTGGGATTGTGAATACCACGCTCATGGCGGTTTTCGAGCGAATAAGAGAGTTCGGTTTACTGAAAGCACTCGGTATGAAACCCGGGTTGATTATCAAAGGCGTTTTGACCGAATCTTTGCTTCTGCTGGTCATGGGGATGGCGATAGGCAATTTTCTGGCTATCATATGCGTGTATGCCCTGGCGGGCCATGGAATTGATCTTTCGGCGCTTGCAGCGGGGGTTGAATATGCCGGGATGTCCCGAATCATTTTCCCGGTGCTGAGCATCAAGGATCTGGGCCTGGCAAACATAGTGGTCATTGTTCTGGGTCTTTTGGTGAGTGTTTATCCGGCTTCAAAGGCGGCTCGTTTTACGCCGGTGGAGGCGCTTGCACATACTTAGTGGAGAGAGCTCATGAAAATTGTCGAATGCGACGGGGTTAGCAAGATCTATCAACAGGGACGCGTTGAGGTTCAGGCGTTGAAAGATGTAAGCCTTTCGATCGGGAAAGGGGAATTTGTGGCTCTGGCAGGTCCCTCAGGATCAGGCAAAACCACTTTGTTGAATGTCATCGGCGGGCTGGATCGGGCAGATTCCGGGAACATCAGCGTGGATGGCAATTTATATGGAAATATGTCCCAAGGACAGATGGCCGAATTAAGGCTGCACAAGGTCGGGTTTGTGTTTCAGTCTTACAACCTCATCCCTGTTTTGTCAGCCGCCGAAAATGTCGAGTTCGTTATGCAGCTTCAGGGAGTACCGGCAAGAGAAAGAAGGCGCAAGGCGGAGACGATGCTAAACCAGGTAGGGCTGGAAGGCAAATATGACCGGCGACCGTCAGAACTCTCCGGAGGTCAGCAGCAACGGGTGGCTGTGGCGCGGGCGATTGTCTCCAATCCCGCTATCGTATTGGCGGATGAACCCACGGCCAATCTCGATTCCAAGACCGGCCAAGGCCTTTTGGAGATAATGAACAAACTGAATAAAGAAAAAAAGATAACCTTCGTATTCTCAACCCACGATCGAATGGTTAGAGAATATGCCCGACGGCTGGTCCAGATCCGGGACGGTCAAATTGTCAGAGATATGGTTAAATCATAGCGTGTAATGATTCGTTATGCCCTATACGTCTTTTGGGGGATATTTTTGCTCGCAGCAGGAATATCGGAAGATTGGATCGGCCCAAATCTGTCTTGGGCGAACAGCGAGCGGGAAAGTGCGGATACCCGGTGGGGCGGCCAGCTCAAGGTTGTCGGCTCTGTGGCCTGGCCAAATGAAAATTCAATCTATCAACCGGTTGGAACGGAGACATTCTATGACGGGGCGATAGATTTTCGGTTAAAAAATGAAACCTTCCTTTCCGAGCGAGTGTCCTTTGAAGTCCACTATGAGGGAATTCTATCGGTCGGTGATACGTTTAATAAAACAAAGCAAATAAACGCTCTTTATCCAGATCTTTCCTCAAAAATCAACGCTTTGAATTCACACATTGACGATGGTCGCCGCTTAATGGATCTGACCCATGTGCTGAGTGAGGAAAATAATTATATAATCTATCACCGACTGGATCGCCTATCTCTCACCTTGCAGCCGGATTGGGGAATGTTTCGCATGGGCCGGCAAGCCCTTACTTGGGGTAACGGACTCATCTTCAATCCCATGGATCTTTTCAATCCGTTTGCACCCACCGATATCGAGCGCGATTACAAAATCGGCGATGACATGCTGACGGGTCAGTTTACGCTTCCGAGAATCGGCGACTTGCAGATGCTTTATGTGCCCCGGCGCGATTCGGATAGTCGCAGTATCGAGACACAACAGTCATCACTGGCAGGCAAGCTCCGTTTTGTCATCGGCGCCACGGAGTTCGATATAATGGGGGCCAGGCACTTTGAAGATGAAGTGATTGGAGTCGGAGGCAGCGGTTATATAGGAGAGGCTGCCTGGCGAACGGATCTCACGTGGACCTTTCTAAATGAAAACTCCAATGGAAGGAGGGATCATTACCCTTCCTGGCTGGCCAACATCGATTATGCCTGGGTTTGGTTGAACAGAAATTTTTACGGATTGATCGAATTTTACTATAATGGTCTGGGACGAGATACCTATCCCGATGCAATTTCGGATGATGCGGTATCCGAGCGATTAAACAGGGGGGAGTTGTTTGTACTCGGCACCAGTTATATCAATGCCGAGATCCAGGTCGAACTTCATCCCCTTTTCAAGGTGTCTTTGACCGGCATCAATAACGCAAGGGATCCTTCGGGAATTATTCTCACCAGGGCCGTCTGGGATATTACGCAAAACCTGCAGATGACGTTCGGCGCCAATATCTATTACGGTAAAGCCGGCACTGAATTCGGCGGTTTTACGATATTCGGCACGGATATCGGCACCCGGACACCCAGCAGCATCTATGGATGGGTCACTTGTTTTTTTTAACCCCAAGAAATATATAATAAAATCTCTCCTCCTGGGCCAGGGCTCTGGAAGAAAACTTCCCCGGTCCCTCAATTATTTATTATTTGACGCTTAATGACAAAAAGGATTAAAAGGGCAGGGAAACAGGTGCAGACATTCGACTAAAGGAGAACTATAACTCAAATGGCATATCATCACAAGCAAAGCGTCGACAATTCGCTGGGCCGGAACCATGCCGATCTGATCCTGCAGGGCGGGAAAATCGTGGATGTTCATTCCGGTCAAATCCGGCAAGGCGACATCGTCATAACCGGCCACCGCATCGTCGGTTTGTACGATCGCAGCCCGGTATTTGCCGGTTCTGATACTGAAATCATGGATGTGACTGGGAAATATGTTCTGCCCGGTTTCATCGAACCCCACATTCATATCGAAAGCAGCATGCTGACACTGACAAACTTCAGCCGGGCGGTGCTGCCCCGCGGTACGACGACCGTTGTAAACGATCCGCACGAGATTGCAAACGTGATGGGTGTCAGAGGCGTGCGCCAGATGATGGATGAAGGGCATTATACAAACCTGCGTTTTTATTTTACCATCCCGTCCTGCGTTCCATCCCTGAGCGAAGAGTTCGAGACCTGCGGCACCAGCTATTCTGTGGAAGACATCAAATCGCTCCTCGAGGAAAAATCGGCCATTGGACTCGGCGAAATGATGAACTATCCGGGCGTCATCGCACCCAAAATAGAGGTGCTGGCGAAAATCTACGAAACTTACCGCATGAGAGGATTTAAGAAGAAGCCCCCCATCATCGACGGGCACTGTCCCGGGCTTAGCGGACTGGAGCTGTCGGCATACATCAATGCGGGCATCATGGCAGACCACGAGTGCTCAACCGGCGAAGAACTGGAAGAACGCCTGGCGAAAGGGATGTTCGTTATGGTCAGAAACGGTAGCTATGCCAGGAACGCCCGGGATCTGCTCGAGTATGTTATCGAGAAAGGGATCGACACGCGCCGATTGATGCTATGCGCCGACGACCGCAATCCCTATGACCTGCTCAACAAGGGGCACATCGATCAAACCTTGGCAATGGCTGTCTCGCTAGCCAAAGAATCCGGCTGGAAACTCACACCGATCGAAATTATCCGTATGGCCACCTTGAACCCGGCCCAGTTTTTCCACATGTCATATCGGGGTCGTCTGGGAATCGGTACGCGGGCGGATATTGCCATCGTAGAGAACCTGGAAAACTTCAATGTATTTGCAACCTTTCGAAACGGCAAACTGTTGGCCCGCGAAGGACAAATCGTCAACGACGTCCACGATTACCCCTATCATGAAAACATCCTCAATTCTGTGAAAATAACCCGCACCTTCAGCGCAACGGACTTTCAAGTCAAATCCAATGCAAAACAGCGAAAAGTGAGGGTCATCGAGATGACCCCGGGGCAGCTGATTACCGGGCAAACCATTGAAAAGCTCAAGGCCAAAAGCGGATTTTTGGAAAGCGATATTGATAGGGACATCCTCAAGATTGCCGTTATAGAAAGGCATCGCAAAAACAACAACTTCAGCGTTGGATATGTCAACGGTTTCGGCATCAAAAATGGGGCGGTGGCGCTTACCATCGGGCATGACTCCCATAACCTTGCGGTGATTGGCAGGCGCGATGAGGATATCGCTTTTGCAGTCAACGAGCTTGTTAAAATCCAGGGTGGAGTGGTCGTGTCACAAGATGGCAATGTGCTCGCCTCCCTCCCGTTGCGGATCGGTGGCCTGATGTCCACAGAAGCTCCGCATCAGGTTGTGCAAGACAAAATGGCGGTCTACGAGGCTTACAAGGCGCTCGGCGGACACCTGACCGATCCGATCATCGCCTTGAGCTTTTTGCAATTGCCGGTAATACCGGAGTTAAAAATAACCGATAAGAGCCTTGTCGAAATGTCCAGCGAGGGTCCAAGGAAGGTATCTCTGCTTGTTGATTGATGGATACGGGATTGCAGGATATTGTGATGGTACCTTTATCAGGCTAATCCTGCATCCTCGAACATTTTTTTTATCTCCGGTTTATGGGCGTTGATCTCTTCCTGGGTAAGGCCATCCAGTTCGTGAGGAAAAACCAGCCATTTGCCGGTTTCATGGATATAATAGTCTGGAATTATGTCGGTTACATTATTATCCGGCTTATACCATGGAGTGGCAATACGGATGTCCTCAGGCAGATTGCGGCGCATCCTTTTTTGAAGGGTCTCGATGACCGCCTTAATGCTGCTGCCGCTGTCAAATACGTCGTCCACGATGAGGAGTCCGTCTTTCGAGTTGGCACGCCGAATAACATACGCCAATCCGTGGACACGGACCTTTTTATCTCTTTTGTTGATACCGTAATAAGACGAGGTCCGAATAGCGATATGATCGGTTTTTACACCTAAATGGTCCAATATCTCCTGAACCGCAATCCCTACCGGTGTGCCGCCTCGCCATATACCGATAATAAAACTGGGGCAGAATCCGCTTTTGAAAATACGTAGGCCGAGTTCAAAGGAATCATTCAACAACTCTTGGGCGGACAAGTATCGTTTTTCGTCCATAATAAAAAAAGAAATCTTTTGAAGTTAATATTAACGTGTTGAACTCGTTGAAGGCCAATATTCTGGAAAAATGTTATAATAAACTGGTTTTGCGACTTCAACAACAAAATCATATAATGATTTTATGAATACTTGAAATAATCGCTGAAACATATGAAACTGGGCTAGGAGGATTTGAATCCATGTCACAGCTTAACTTTGCAAAGATTAAGGAGCTGGCCGAGAGTTACAGGCCCGATATGACTCGATTTTTGCGCGATATGATCCGTCTGCCAAGCGAAAGCTGCCATGAAAAGGCGGTTGTCGTGCGGATCAAAGAAGAAATGGGGAAGGTGGGATTCGATAAAGTGGAAATCGATCCCATGGGTAACGTTCTGGGCACCATCGGAAACGGCAAGCATCTGATTGCCGTGGACGCTCACATAGACACCGTGGGTGTAGGCAACAAGGATAACTGGGAATTCGACCCGTACGAAGGCTACGAGGACGAGGAGGTGATCGGCGGCCGCGGCGCCTCGGACCAGGAGGGCGGTATGGCTTCCATGGTCTACGCAGGAAAGATTATCAAGGATCTGGGACTGGAAGGCGACTACACCCTGCTCGTGGCCGGCACCGTTCAGGAGGAAGATTGCGACGGTTTGTGCTGGCAGTACATTATCAATGAATCGGGATTGAAGCCGGAGTTCGTCGTCTCCACCGAGCCTACCGACGGGGGCGTATACAGGGGCCAGCGCGGCCGCATGGAGATCAAGGTGGAGGTTAGAGGCGTCAGTGCCCATGGTTCTGCCCCCGAGCGTGGCGACAACGCCATTTTCAAAATGGGTCATATCCTGCGTGAGCTGGAAGAGCTGCACGGACGTCTGAAAATCGATGACTTTCTGGGCAAGGGCTCCCTGACCGTCTCGGAAATTTTCTACACCTCACCATCCCGCTGTGCGGTGGCTGATGGATGCACCATCTCCATCGACCGCCGTCTGACCACTGGTGAGGACAAAGAACTCGCACTGCAGCAAATAAGGGACCTTCCAGCGGCTAAAGCTGCCAATGCCCAAGTAACCATGTATGCTTACGATAAACCCTCTTACACAGGTCTGGTCTATCCGACCGACTGTTATTTCCCCGCCTGGGTGATTCCTGAAGACCACACGGTGACCCAATCGGCGGTGGCGACCTACAAATCCTTATTTGAAGAGGAGCCCTGGGTGGATAAATGGACCTTTTCCACCAACGGTGTCTCCATCATGGGTATGTTCGGTATCCCCTGCGTGGGTTTCGGACCGGGCAAGGAGTCCGAGGCCCATGCTCCCAGCGAAAAGACCTGGAAAGCCGATCTGGTGCGTTGTGCCGCTTTTTACGCTGCGTTGCCGCTCACCTACCTGGAAAAAAGAGGGAGGTAGACCATGGATACGGTCAAAATCAAAGCACTCACCAATCAACTCGCGCAGCTCGACTACCCCGATATGTACCTCAATGACTTTCTACTGACGTGGGAAAAAAGCGACGACGAGATACGGGCCACATTTCTGGTGGCCGAGATCCTGCGGCACCTGCGTCAGAAAAATATTTCCAGTCGAATCTTCGACAGCGGTCTGGGCATTTCCCTGTTTCGCGACCAATCCACTCGCACGCGCTTCAGCTTTGCCAGTGCCTGCAATCTGTTGGGCTTGGAAGTTCAGGAGCTGGATGAGGGCAAGTCCCAGATCGCCCACGGCGAAACCGCGCGCGAGACCGCCAATATGGTCTCTTTTATGGCCGATGTGATCGGCATCCGCGACGACATGTACATCGGCAAGGGCAATGCCTATATGCGCGAAGTGTCGGAGGCCGTAAAACAAGGCTTTCTGGAGGGTGTGCTCGAACAGCGCCCCACACTGGTCAATTTGCAGTGCGACATCGACCACCCCACTCAGTCCATGTCCGACATGTTGCACCTGATCAACACCTTTGGCGGGGTGGAGAATCTCAACGGCAAGAAGATCGCCATGACTTGGGCCTACAGTCCTTCTTACGGCAAGCCTCTTTCCGTGCCCCAGGGAATTATCGGATTAATGACCCGCTTCGGCATGGAGGTGGTGCTGGCCCATCCCGCAGGATACGAGGTCATGCCCGCTGTGGAGGAGGTGGCCCGGCGCAACGCGGCCCAAGGCGGCGGCAGTTTTATCAAGACCAACTCCATGGCCGAAGCCTTTGAGGGCGCCCATATCGTTTATCCCAAGAGTTGGGCCCCCTTCGCCGGTATGGAAAAGCGCACCGCCCTGTACGGTAAGGGGGACCACGACGGTATCAGCGCTTTGGAAAAGGAATTGCTTGCTCAGAATGCCGCCCACAAAGATTGGGAGTGTACTCAAAAATTGATGGCATTGACCCACGAAGCCAGTGCTCTGTACATGCACTGTTTGCCCGCCGACATCACGGGCGTGAGCTGTAGCGAGGGCGAGGTTGAGGCCAGTGTGTTCGGCCGTTACCGGATGCCCCTGTACCTGGAGGCCAGCTATAAGCCTTACATTATTGCAGCCATGATCCTGCTGAGCAAGGTGAAGACGCCTGCGGACAAGCTGAGTAAGCTTCTATCGTCAGGCGCTCAGCGCATACGGGATTAAGCGATAACCGCAAGCCAGGTCACAAAGGGTGGCGGATTCGTTTTTCGGTTAGACATAAAAATGGAGAAACCCATTCTTACGCTAGTGTTAAACGGTCAGGAGACGGAATTTGCCGGCGATGAAAAGACATCGCTTTTGAGTTTCCTGCGCGAAGAGAAGGGGATTACGTCCGTCAAGGATGGCTGCTCGGGGCAGGCGGCCTGCGGAGCCTGTTTGGTAGAGCTGGACGGTAAGCCCGCCCTGGCCTGCTCCACATCGTTGAAACGGGCGGCGGGTAAGAAGATCGTTACCATCGAGGGGTTTCCGGAGAACGTGCGGCGCACCCTGGGTCGGGCTTTTGTAGCCAAAGGCGCGGTGCAGTGCGGCTATTGTACGCCGGGCATCCTCTCCCGTACCAGGATTCTCTTGGAGAACAATCCCGATCCCAGCCGCGATGAAGTCGTCAAAGCCTTGAGGGCCAACGTCTGTCGCTGCACAGGTTACGTCAAGATTATCGATGCCATCCTCCTGGCCGCCCAGGCCCTGAGGCAAAATCAGGAAATCGCATGGGAGGAAAAGACCGGCATTGGTTACTCCACTCCCAAGTACGAAGGTTACGAAAAAGCGCTAGGGGTCAGTCCGTATATCCATGACATGAAGTTTGAAGGCATGCTCTACGGAGCGTTGAAGTTCAGCGAACATCCCCGGGCCAAGGTGCGAAATATCGATGGTTCTGCCGCGGAGCAGTTGCCCGGCGTGATCCGGATTTTTACGGCCCAGGATATACCCGGGCAGCGATATCAAGGCATCCACGTCAAAGACTGGCCCATGCTGGTGGCCGAAGGCGAGGAAACCCGCTGTATCGGCGACGTGGTGGCCGGTGTGGTGGCGGAAAGCGAGGAGATCGCCCGCCAGGCGCTGGGACGAATTCAAGTCGATTACGAAGTCCTGGAACCTTTGATCGAGATGACCGCCGCGGCATACAGCCCTGTGCACATCCACGCGAGCGGCAACCTGCTCAAGGAGACGGTCATCTGCCGGGGAGACCCCGTGGATCAGGTTTTTGCCTCGTCAGCCCACGTGGTGGAAGGCGTTTTTGAAACCCCCTTTGTGGAGCACGCCTATCTGGAAACCGAAACCAGTATCGCGCAACCCGACGGTGCGGATGGCGTGACGGTCTATTCTCAGAGTCAAGGTATTTTCAAGGACCGCCAGCAGATCGCTTCGCTGTTGGACCTGCCCGAGGAGAGGGTCGACATCGTGCAGATTGCAGCCGGCGGCGGTTTCGGCGGCAAGGAGGATTTGACGGTCCAGCACCATGCCGCGCTCTACTGTATGGCATTGCAGCACCCGGTCAAGGTGCGCCTCAATCGTGCCGAGTCCATTCGCATGCATCCCAAGCGGCACCGTATGCAGATGAGCTACAAACTAGCCTGCGGTGAAAAGGGCACGCTCACCGCTCTGCGGGCCCGGATCGTGGGGGACACCGGAGCTTACGCCTCTGTTGGCGGCGAGGTGGTAGCACGTACCGGGACCCATGCCGCAGCGGCGTACCATGTGCCCAGTGTGGATGTGGTGGCCAGCGCCTATTACACCAACAATCCTCCCGCCGGGGCCTTCCGCGGATTCGGTGTCAATCAGTCCAACTTCGCCATGGAAAGTCTGGTAGACGAACTCTGCAAACAGGGCGGTTTCGATCGATGGCGGTTTCGCTACGACAACGCCCTTGCCGCCGGGCGAATGACTACAACGGGTCATGTGTTGGGTAAGGGGGTGGGTCTGCGTCAGTGTTTGGAGGCCGTCAAGGATGCCTTCTACCAGGCCGAGTATGCCGGACTGGCCTGCGCCATCAAGAATTGTGGCATCGGCAACGGCCTGGAGGAGATCAGCGACACGCGCCTCAAGGTCGTGGCTCCCGATCGCATTGACCTCCATCACGGCTGGACCGAAATGGGACAGGGCATTCACACGGTGGCCCGCCAAATACTGTGCGAGGTGTTGGGCCTTGACGGCTCGGTGCAGATCGACGTCAAGTGTTCCACCAGGGCGGAAGCTATGGGTGGGGTCACCACCGCCAGCCGGGGCACTGTGCTGCTGGGCAACTCACTCATCGCAGCCGGCCAAAAACTGAAGGCCGATCTTGAGGGCCGCTCGTTGGCCGATTTGGTCGGCAAGGAATACTTCGCCCGTTTCATGGTGGACTGGACCAATGATCATAATGCGGATGGTGAAATCGTGAGCCACTTCTCCTACGGTTATGCGACTCACCTGGCCGTATTGGACGAGGACGGTAACCTCCAGGCTATCCACGCCGCCCATGACGGCGGTAAAATCATCAATCCAATCCTGTACGAAGGCCAAATCGAAGGCGGTGTGGTCATGGGCATGGGGTACGCCCTGAGCGAAAAGCTGCCCCTCAAGGACGGCCGCCTAACCTCGGAGCACATGTCCAAACTGGGACTTCCCAAAGCCAAGGATATTCCCGAGATCAAGGTAATCGGTGTGGAGTGTCCTGATCCGATGGGGCCCTTCGGTGCCAAAGGCGTCGGTGAGATCGGAACCATTCCAACAGCGGCGGCGATAGCCAACGCTTATTGCCGATTCGACGGCCGGCGTCGCTACCGGTTGCCCCTGTCGCCATTGGAGGAATGAGTGAAATAGAAAGGACAGTACCATGACTTTATACTTAAAAGATCCAACATTTCTGGATTGGCAAAGCCTTGAGATCAAACAAACCCATCTGGCCGTGGCAGATGGTTCCCAAGGCGTTATTTCCTTCCCGCCGACCCTGCCATCAGAAGACACGATGGCCCCGCAAGATCGCGTGATAGACTGCGCTGGCAAGTTTGTGACCAAATCCTTCGGCTGCGGCCACCACCATATCTACTCCACGTTGGCGCGAGGCATGCCTGCTCCGCGGAAGATGCCAACCAATTTCACCGAGATATTACAGTACGTCTGGTGGCATATAGACAAACGTCTGGATTTGGAAATGATCGAAGCCAGTGCCCTGGCTTCCGCCATCTACTGCGCCAAAAACGGCGTGACTTTTGTCATCGACCATCACGCCTCACCAATGGCGATTAAAGACTCCTTGTCCACGATTGCTAATGCCTTCGACCGGGTGGGGATTGCCCATATGTTGTGCTACGAGCTCTCCGATCGTGACGGCCAAGGGCCCCGGGAAGAGGGGCTGGCCGAAACCGAGGCATTCCTGGCGCAGGGCCACCAGGGCCATGTGGGGCTGCACGCCTCCTTCACTGTAGGGGACCAACTCCTTGAGGAAGCCATCGCACTGACAAAAAAGCATGACACCGGGCTTCACATCCACGTGGCCGAGGACCGTGCCGATCAGGAGGACGCCTTGGCCAAATACGGCAAGCGGGTGGTGGAACGCCTCGCGGACGCCGGAGCCTTGGAACTCAGCAAATCCATTCTATGCCACTGCATTCACCTGTCGGATCACGAAAACGAGCTGGTGAGGCAGTCCGGGGTCTGGGTCGCCCAGAACGTGGAGAGCAACCAGAACAACAATGTAGGCGTGACCGGTTATGCCCCCATCACAGACAACGTCATACTGGGCACCGACGGCATGCACTGCGACATGTTGCGCAGCGCCAAGGCCGCCTTTCTGGCCGGACAGGACACCGAGGGCATCGGTTTCGACGAGATCTATCGGCGCTTTCGTAATGTACACCGCTATGCGCAGGCATTCGGTTTTCGCGGGGAGGGAGACAACAATTTAGTTATTCTTGACTATGATACGCCTACCGAGGTGACCTCGGACAACTTCCTAGGTCATTTTGTCTACGGGCTCGATGCCCGCCACGTGGAAACGGTTATCAGCCGCGGCAAGGTCATCGTAGAAGACCGCAGAGTGATTAATGTGGATGAAGCCGAGGTGCTGACTTTTGCCAGGGAAATGGGCAAGAAGCTCTGGGATATTTTATAATAAGGAGATGATACCATGAGCAGTGACAAATTTTGGGGCTGTGAAATCGAGACCCTGCTCCAGTGGATTCTGGAAGAGGAAAAGCAGGGACAGATTTTCGGGATTCCGAAAGAACTCTTTTTCACCCCCACGGAGACGGACCCGTTCCGGGTGCATCGTTTCGGACAGCTCTTGGAAACGCCCCTCGGCGTGGCGGCCGGTCCGCATACTCAGCTTTCCCAAAACCTGATCGCCGCCTGGCTAACCGGGGCCCGCTATCTGGAGCTGAAAACAGTGCAGGTGCTGGACGAACTGGAAGTGACCAAGCCCTGCATCGACATGACCGACGAAGGCTATAACTGCGAATGGTCCCAGGAGCTGAAGCTGGACCAGTCATTCGAGGAATACCTCAATGCCTGGATCATCCTGCACATCCTCAAGGATAAATTCGGCTGGGGCACATCCAAAGAGCGGGGCTTCATCGTCAATATGAGCGTAGGGTACAATTTGGAAGGTATCCTAAGCCCCACCGTGCAGCGCTTTTTGGACCGCATGCAGGATTGCGCAGAGAAAAAAGGCGCCAAGATCGAAGGTCTGGCCAAATTTTACCCCAGAGTTAAGGAGCTGGATATCCCGGACCGCATCTCCGACAACATTACCATCTCCACCATGCACGGCTGCCCGCCGGAGGAGGTGGAGAAGATCAGCCGTTATTTTGTGACCGAGCGTAAGCTTAATACCACCATCAAGCTAAATCCAACCCTCTTGGGACTTGAACATCTGCGAGGCATCCTCAACGACAAATTGGGTTTTGAGGCTGTAGTTCCGGATCTGGCCTTTGAGCACGATCTCAAATACACCGACGGTGTGGCCCTGATCCGTGAGCTTCTGGCCGACGCCAGAAGGAGCGGGGTTGTCTTCAATATTAAGCTGACCAACACCCTGGAGACCGCCAACCAGGAGCAGAATCTTCCTAAAAACGAGAAGATGGTCTATTTGAGCGGCCGAGCTTTACACCCCATCAGTATCAACCTGGCCGCCCGGTTGCAGGCCGAATTCGAGGGTACGCTGGACATCTCCTTTTCAGCCGGTACCGATTGCTATAACTTCGCCGATGTTATCGCCTGTAATCTGAGACCCGTGACGGTTTGCTCCGACATTTTGAAGCCCGGCGGCTACGGCCGGCTCTCGCAGTATCTGGCGGAGCTGGGCCAGGCCTGCAAAAACGCCGGAGTCGAAACCCTGGATGAATTCATCCTATTCCGCGGCGGGGAGGCTCAGGATGTCGCCCGTGCCGGTCTGAGGAATCTGCAAGCCTATGCTCAGTCGGTACTCACTAACGAGGCTTACCAAAAGAGCCGTTTTCCCTATAACACCATCAAGACCTCGCGGCAATTGAATGTTTTTGATTGTATCCAGGCTCCCTGCATGACCACCTGTCCCGTTAGCCAGGATATTCCCGCCTATATGTACTACACGGCCAGGGGCGATTATGCCGGGGCGCACCAGGTCATTATGGAGACCAATCCCTTTCCCAACATCCAGGGGATGGTGTGCGACCATTTGTGTCAAAACAAGTGCACCCGTATCAATTACGACAACCCTCTGTTGATCCGGGAGATCAAACGTTTCATCGCGCAAAAGCACGATGGTCCCACCGGGCTGCAGCCCGGCCCGGCCAATGGTGTCAGGGTCGCCATCGTCGGGGCCGGACCATCGGGTCTGGCCTGTTCCTATTTCCTGGCCTTAGGCGGCTTTGAAGTCCATATTTTCGAGAATAAAGCATTCGCAGGGGGATGGGCTTCGGATGCCATTCCCGCTTTCCGGCTTGATGAGGCCAGCATTAAAAAAGATATTGATGCCATTTTGGCCCTTGGCGTCAATATCCATTATCAAGCTAAAATCGACCGCAAACGATTTGAGCAATTTCGCCGGGATTTCGACTATGTCTACATCGCCGTCGGAGCCCAAGAAGGCACCGGACTGGGCGTTCCCGGCGAAGAGGCCCAAGGCGTCATGGATCAGCTGAATTTTTTGAGCGCGGTCCGCCAAGGCGAACGGCCGGATTTGGGGAAAAAAGTGGCCGTCATCGGCGGGGGCAATTCGGCCATGGATGCGGCGCGAACCGCCAAAAGGCTGGTGGGTGCGGGCGGCGAGGTGAGCGTTGTGTATCGGCGCACCCGCAGGGAAATGCCCGCCGCGCCCGAGGAAGTCCAGGCCATGCTGGATGAGGGAATAAAACTGATAGAGCTTACGGCCCCCGAGTGCATGCTGGTCGAGGATGGACGTGTTCGATCCAATTTGTGCTTTCGAATGAAACTCGGCGAAACGGATGCCAGCGGCCGTCCGCGGCCCATCAAGATCGACGGATCTGAATTTGAATTGAACGTCGACAGTGTCATTTCAGCCATCGGCCAACGCGTTAATCTCGATTTCTTTCCCGAGGAGAGGCTGGAAATCAATCCGGCTACCCATGAAACCCAATTTGAAAATATCTTTGCCGGCGGGGATGCCGTTCGCGGGGCTTCCACCCTCATCAAGGCGATCGGTGACGGCAAGAAAGCAGCCGAGACGATTAAACGAAGGGCTTTGAAGGATTTTCAGTTCTCAGCGAGTGGTACCGGGAAGGTGTCGGACGTGACGGTGTTGCAGCAACGCCGAGCCCGTCGAGAGTTTGGTGTCCCACTGCCGGAAATCGACTTTAATAAACGCTCCGGATTTGATATGGTGATTCATACTCTGGATGAGACCACGGCCCGCAATGAGGCCGCCCGCTGTTTGCAGTGTAATGAACTTTGCAACGTCTGTGTCACCGTTTGCCCCAATCGCGCCAATATGGCGTTTACGCTGGAGCCGACGACATTCAGACTTCAGCAGGCCATACCTAAAGGTGACAGGGTTGAGATCTTGGACCTTGATTCCGTGCGTGTCGAACAGCGTCACCAGGTACTGAATATCGGAGACTACTGCAATGAATGCGGCAACTGCACCACTTTCTGCCCAACTAGTGGATCGCCGTATCTCGACAAAGCCAGATTTCATGTGACAGCCGGGAGCTTTGCCTCCTCGCAACGAGGGTATTTTTTTGCAACCGCCAAACGTTTGGAGTGCAAGCAAGACGATCGTGACGCCCGTATAGAAACTGCGCCCGAAGGCTTTATTTATGAAAACGAGGTCGTCAGGGCGACCTTAGACAAGGGCTACACCGCCCGGCATGTGGATTTCAAAGGGACCGGTACGGCTCCTGTCAACCTGCGGCACGCTGCGGAAATGGCCATCCTCTTTCAGGCCGTCCGTCATTTGCCACTCCTAACAAAAAACCTTTAATTCGAATTTGGAACACTATCATGGCAGTAGGCAAAGCGGTGCAAAGAGTGGATGGTGTCGCCAAGGTCACCGGCAAGTCCCGTTTCACCGATGACTTTTCCCTACCCGGTATGCGGGTGGCCAAATACCTGCGAAGTACGATCGCTCACGGCAGGGTTGTGATGATCGACACCAGCCGAGCCAAGGCGCTCCCCGGTGTGGATGGCATTTTCACCTATGCGGACGTACCCAAGAAACCTTTCGCCACCGCCGGGCACCCTTTTTCATTGGATCCAGCTCATGCCGATGTGGCCGACCGATTGTTGCTGACGGATCATATCCGATACCAAGGGGACGAGATAGCAATTGTGGTGGCCGAAAATGATCTGGTGGCCCGCAAGGCGTTATCTTTAATAGAAGTCGAATATGAAACCTACCAACCGCTTGTGCGCAATGATGACGTACTCGCAGACGATGCGCCGGAAATCCATAAAAGGTCCAAAAACATCGTTAATGAACACGCCTATGTGGCCGGTGGAGATTGGGAGCAAGCCAAGGCGGATTCAGACTTTCTGGTCGATGGATGCTATGAAACCCAGGTTTTGCAGCACTGTCACCTGGAGAATCATACAGCCTATGCCTATATGGATGATTTAGAGAAGATCGTTATCGTATCCTCCACCCAGATTCCGCATATCGTACGTCGCCTGGTAGGCGAAGCCCTGGGACTGCCCTTGAGTCAAATTCGGGTCATTAAACCTTACGTCGGGGGCGGTTTCGGAAATAAGCAGGACGCCATTTTGGAACCCATGGTGGCATTTTTAACCCTGAAACTGGGCGGCATACCGATCAAGTTACGACTGGATCGTGAAGAAGGTATGGTCGGCACCCGGGTCCGTCATCCTTTTCGGGTTAAGGTACAGATGGGTGTGCAAAAGGACGGCAATCTCAAGTTGATCGATTTCGATGCGCTCTCCAACACGGGTGCCTATGCATCCCATGGTCATTCCATCGCCGCCGCAGGTGCAGCTAAAGCGCACTATATGTATCCGCGTGCAGTATATCGCTGTCATGCGCAAACTATTTATGGAAACTTTCCGGCAGCCGGGGCCATGCGGGGTTATGGGTCACCCCAAATGACCTTCGCCATTGAATCCATCATGGAAGAGGCAGCACGTTCCCTGGGGTTGGATTCAGTGCAGTTTCGGCTTAGAAATGCGGTCAGGCCCGGAGACATGAACCAGATCGGCAAACGGCCAATACTGACTCCCGGGCTGGTGGAATGCCTTAAAAAGGGTCGCGAAATGATCCATTGGGACCAAAAACGGAGCGACCGATCCGAGCCCCAAACCGGACCGGTGCGTCATGGCCTGGGCGTAGCTTGTTTTAGCTACCTTTCTGGAACCTATCCGGTTTGTTTGGAGGTTGCCGGCGCTCGACTTATTTTGAATCAGGACGGATCGGTGCACCTTCAGATAGGGGCAACCGAGATCGGTCAGGGATCCGATACGGTTTTAGCTCAAATGGCGGCCGAAACCTTGGGCCTACCTTTTAACAAGGTGCATGTCGTCTCTACCCAGGATACAGACAGCTCTCCCTTCGACACCGGTGCCTATGCTTCGCGCCAGACCTACGTGGCTGGTCAGGCCGTGATGCGTACCGCCCAGCAGCTCAAAGAGAAGATTCTGGACCACGCCGGTGTCATCAACGGGATGAATCCCTCGGATCTCGCTATTGATAATGGCAACGTCGTCATCGCCAAAACTCCGCAAACAACGGTCATGAGCATGCAGGAAGTTGCCGTGGACGCCTATTACGATAAGAATCACGGCAATCAAATCTCGGCTGAGGTCAGCTGTAAGACTCGCACGAACGCGCCATCCTTCGGGTGTACGTTTGTGGACCTGGAGGTGGACATCCCCATGTGCAGGGTCAGGATCAACGAAATTTATAACGTGCATGACTGCGGAGTGGTGGTCAACCCCTTAACCGCCGAAGGCCAGGTGCACGGCGGTATGGCGATGGGCATCGGAGCAGCCCTGTATGAGGTGCTCATGATCGATCCTGACTCGGGCCGAATATACAACAATAATATGTTAGACTATAAGATTCCGACCATCATGGACATTCCCGATCTTACGGCCGACTTTGTGGAAACACGCGAGCCCACGCACCCATACGGTAGCAAATCCTTAGGCGAGCCACCGGTGCTAACACCCGCACCCGCCATCCGCAATGCTATCCTGGATGCCACCGGGGTGGCCATTAACGAGCTGCCCCTCAACCCTAAAATCCTGTTCAAGTATTTTAAGGCGGCAGCCTTGATTTAGGTGACTACCGATGTTTGATTTAGAGAGTTATCACAAGGCAAATTCAATCGAAGAAGCTGTTGCCCTTCTTTCACAGAATCCCAAGGCTATTCCCATTGCCGGCGGTACCGATGTGCTGGTCCGTTTGCGTCAGAGGCACCCGGATTACCGGCATCTGGTGGATATTCACGATGTGGCTGAGTTGAAAGACATTACCCAGAAGCCCGATGGAACCATCATCGTGGGTTCAGGTGCTACTTTTACCAGACTGATGGAATCACGAATCATCACCGAAAACATTCCCGTTCTGTCGGAAGGGGCCTCTTCAGTTGGGGGTCCCCAGGTGCGCAACATGGCCACAGTCGGTGGAAATATTTGTAACGGGGTACCCAGCGCCGACAGCGCTGCACCGCTGTTGGTATTAAACGCCCTCGTTGAGCTGAATGGACCCCAGGGCGAGCGACGCTTGCCATTGCCTGAATTTTATCAAGGGCCTGGCCGTGTAGACCGTAAACCAGCCGAAATCATGATCTCCCTGCAAATTGCCGCGAACGACTATCGCGGCTGGTCCGCCAGATATTGTAAGTATGCCATGCGCGAGGCAATGGATATTGCGACTATCGGTTGTGCGGTGGCTTGCAAGCTGGAGGCGGGTACAGTGGCTGATTTACGATTGGCGTTTACCGTTGCCGGACCTATCCCTTTGCGCTGCTGGAAAGCCGAGGAAAAGGCACGGGGAGCGGCGGCGGATCAATCTCTTTTACAGCTCGTCCGGGAGTCGGTTCTGGATGATCTGAAACCCCGGGACTCCTGGCGAGCCCCCAAGGCCTTGCGCGAGCATATCATCAAAACCCTAGCAGAACGTGTCCTACAAAAAATACTTACCCGATGTGGAGTTTCTTTATCATGATTCAAAATATCTCCTGTACCATAAATGGGAAAACCGTGACCCTGTCTGTGAATGTTCGCCAGTCTCTAATCGAAGTCCTACGGGAGAATGGCTTTACCAGCGTCAAAGAAGGCTGTGGGGTCGGGGAATGCGGCGCCTGCACCGTGCTGGTAGACGACGTTCCCATAGATTCATGCTTGTATCTGGCGGTTTGGGCCCACGGCCGCAACCTCCGAACCGTCGAGGGCGAATCCAAAAATGATCATCTGTCCGCGGTGCAGCAAGCCTATCTGGATCAGGGGGCGGTGCAGTGCGGTTTCTGTACACCGGGTCTGATCATGGCCTCTACCGCTTTCTTTGAGAAACATAAAGGCGGCAAGGTTTCCCGTGAAGAGATCCGGAGAGGACACGCCGGAAATATCTGTCGTTGCACCGGATACGAGGATATCATTCGAGCGGTAGAGCAATGCATGGAAGAAGCAGAAGACAAGGAATCCGTTAAAGACGATTTTTGTGGGGATTGAGATATCCTCATTAATTATTCGGCCTAAAAATTAAAAGGGGAAAACCGATGATAAGGGGATTTTTTAAGCCCCAGACAATTGCCGAGGCAGTTGATCTGAAGGAAAAATATAAAGAAGATATTGTCTTCATGGCCGGCGGCACGGATGTGAATTGTCATCACTCAGAATATGACATTGAAAAGGTTATTGGTATCGAACAACTGAATCTAACGGAAATTGCCTATACACCCAGCGAACTATACATCGGTGCCGGAGTTACTGTTCAAACATTAATTGATTCGCCTGATATTCCAGATCAGCTTAAGACTGCCGCCGGACATTTGACCAACCGTAATATTAGGAATATTGCCACCATCGGTGGCAATATTGCCACGAACAATTCCACTTCTAATTTGATACCGATTCTGATTGCGCTGGATGCTGAATTAAAGATGGGTGACTCCTCCACGCTGGTACCCGTTCATGAATATATTACCCGGGAAAGGACTCGTCTTATCGAAGGCATACTGATCTCCACGGAAAACTTATCCAAAAAGTATGGACTGCGAAAATTTTCGCGCACCGCCAATGATATATCCATCATTACAGCAGCGGTTACATTTCATATTCATAATGAAACCGTGGCAGAGGTAATCGTAGCTATCGGGGGCGTGAGCAATCATGTGATCCGTTTGACTGAGCTCGAAAACAGATTAGAAGGAAACAAGCTGCCGGCACGCACGGAAATAGACAATATGGTAAAAAACAGCGTATCCCCGGTTAAGGACATTCGTGGAGGGATTGAATTTAAAAAGTACATGGCGGGCGTCTTAATAAGCGATTGTTTTCATGACGCTAATGAGGATTAGGATAAGAGGGAGCCAAAATAATCATGAAAATACAGGTAACATTAAATAGTGTGCCCAAAACCATATACACGGAGCCTGGTGCCAATGTGAGAGACCTGTTAGGGCGTGAAGGCGTTATTTCATTGAGAAATGGCTGTGACGGGCAGGGTGTCTGCGGTGCTTGTGCCCTAATTTTGAACGCTAAAGTGGTAAATGCCTGTTTATTGGTGGCAGCGCAAATAGATGGGAAAGAAATTATTAGCGTCGATTCCAAGGCTCGCGGTAGGAAACTTTCAGCCGTTCAATCGGCCATGATTGATGCCGGGATAGTCCAGTGCGGTTATTGTACCCCTGCGATGGTATTGGCAATAGAGGAATTGCTGACGCGTGTGGAAACTCCTACCCGAAAGCAAGTGAAAGATGCCCTTTCAGGTAACCTCTGCCGGTGTACCGGCTATGAACAGATAATGATGGCTGTAGATCTGGCCAAAGAACGTTTGCGTGATCCAGGGTATACCCAAAAAGTGGCGCCCGATTTCAGGGAGGATTTACGCTTTGTCGGAAAAGCCCAACCAAAAGTAGACGGCCCCAAACTTGCACGTGGTGAGAAGGCCTTTGTCGAAGATATGGTCGAACCGGGTTCATGTTATCTGAAAATGTTACGAAGTCCGTATGCCCACGCCTTTATAGGCGATATCGACACGACCCAAGCCGAGAAAATACCCGGCGTTGTCTATATTTTAACTCATAAGAATTGCCCTGAAATATATTATACCCAGGCCGGCCAGGGATTTCCCGAGCCCTCTCCTTATGACAGAAAATTAATCAGCCCAAAAGTGTTACACGTTGGGGACCGGGTTGCGGCCGTTGTGGCAGAAACGCCAGAGATCGCTCGAGAGGCGATTGAGAAAATCAAAGTTGAATATGAAGAATTAAAACCGGTCCTATCCATTGCAGATGCCATAGCGTCGGACGCCCCTATAGTCCGCAATGCGCGCCTGGAATATGTTCACGGCGCGCCCGATGACCTCGACAATTCGAAGGTAGACCCGCGTGATGGAAAAATAATTTATCGATTCCCGTTAGGAGCGGATCCACACAAAAACTTAGCTGCCAGTGCTAAGGACGGCATTGGTGATCTTGAAAAGGGATTCAAAGAGGCCGATGTCATTCTGGAAAGGGAATATGAAACCGCTCAGGTACAATGCACACCTTTGGAACCGCATGTGGTTTACACCAGAATGGATGGCGATAGGTTGAATATCCACGCTTCGACCCAAACCCCCTGGTGTATTAGAAGAATCGTTGCACGTGCTCTTGAAATCAGTGAAAATAAAATCAGAGTCATTAAAGAACGCGTGGGCGGTGGATTTGGCTCCAAACAGGATGTGCTTTTGGAAGAAGTTGCGGCTTATCTGACATGGACTACCGGCCGTCCGATATTTTTCCGATATACGCGTGAAGAGGATTTCATCGCTTCCAGCACCCGGCATCCGATGAAGATAAAGGTAAAATTAGGTGCCAGGAAAAATGGCCGATTAACGGCCATTTTTATGGACGTAAAGGCCAATACCGGGCCATATGGCAACCATTGTTTAACCGTTCCTGTAAATGCCGTTTCAAAATCCGTGCCGTTGTTTTTATGCGACAATGTAGGATTTGATGTAACATCATATTATTCCAATATACCACCCACAGGCGCCTATCAGGGATACGGAGCACCCCAGGGCTCCTTTGCCATTCAAACAGCCATGGCGGAGTTGGCTGAAAAACTGGGTCTGAATCAATTGGAATTGATTGAAAAAAATCGAGTTCGTGAAGGTGTCATGCTCGAAATACTCAAATGTTTGGGCGAAGGCCGGGAGGGCAAACCGGAACGAGTTGCCAGTTGCGGATTGGGACCAGCTCTAAAAAAAGGGGTTGAACTGATTAACTGGGGTCAGAAAGTGGAAAGCGACGATCCTGATGTAAAATTCGGCAAGGGCGTCGTTATCGTACAGCAGGGGTCGGGTTTGCCTGGTTTGGATTCGGCCAGCGCTGTTCTCAGGATGCTCGGGGACGGTACATTTACATTACTGAGCGGTGGTGCCGATCTGGGCACCGGCTTGGATACAGTAGCCGTGAAGGTGGCGGCCGAATGTCTGTGCACCGATATGAGCAACATCGCAATCATTTCAGGAGATACCGATGCGACCCCTTTCGATACCGGTGCGTATGCTTCCAGCGGCACCTTTTTTTCGGGTAATGCCGCTCTGGCAGCAGCCAAAATCATGAAGGAAAAGATCTTAACGGTCGCGGCTGAAATGTTGAAAGAAGGTAAAAAGGATTTGCAGATAGTCTATCCCGGTATCGTCAAAGGAAATAAGGGTTCCATCTCCTATCAAAAGATTGAAACGTTCTCGGAGAAAGGCACTGGTGGCGGTCAACTCGTCGCCTCAGCCTCTTTTACAACCGATGATTCAGCCTTTCCGTACGGTGCCCATTTCTGCCAGGTGGCGGTCAACACACGCACAGGAGAAGTTAAGATACAGAAATATTTTGCCTTGCAGGATTGCGGTACACCCATAAACCCGGAATTGGCCTTGGGTCAGATATATGGCGGCGTACTAAAAGCAATTGGTCATTCATTGTACGAAGAGATGGTTTTAGATGAGACCGGCAGGTGTGTAAATGCCAGCCTGATGGACTATAAAGTACCGATGATCAATGATATACCCGAAGATTTCCGGGCCGAGCTGGTTTATACCGACGATCCTTTCGGACCCTTCGGCGGCAAGTCAGTAGGAGAGATCAGTTCAAACGGTGCAGCTCCGGTGATTGCCATCGCTATCCACGACGCTATCGGTATTTGGATCAGGAGTTGGCCCTTTACGGCAGAAAAAATACTCATGGCCTTGGGAAAGATTTAAACGGACCATTAAATCGTAACACGATATTATAATGAATTCAAAAAAACATATCCTGATCAGAAGTAAGTTTATGGTTCCAATGTCACGCAAAATGGGTTTATCAATAAGAATTCACGACGGCTATGTGCTCACCGAAGATGAGAAAATAACAGAGGCAGGTGAATATACGAAAGAAAAAGGCGACCAGATTACAAGAGATTATGGGAATGATTTATTTGTTGTGGGCTCTGAAAAGCAGGGCGATTTTACGGTTGCTGACATTGTCTGTAATGAGACCTGCCTTTTACCGGGTTTTGTTAAGGCTCACGGGCATGACCACGAATCACCAATAATAGGGATTGCGAAGGATTGCCCCTTAACCGTCTGGTTGGATGGAGCCGTTAATCTTTTTACAGGATTTCTTGATGAGAAAAGAGAAGACCTCGCGAATAGATTCGGCAAGTCACCGAACCTTGTTACCTATTTAAAAGCAAGAGTCGATGACATCTATTACGGCATAACATCCTCCATGGTTCATCACTGCAATTTTAATAAATACAGGGTAGCGGATATTGTAGAGGCCAACAAGCAAGCCTATACTAAAATGATCGTTGCTGTTGGAAGTCAGGACAGACACTATGATGATCGGATTCTTGATATCCCTCATCATCTGGCGGTTGACAGGCTAGATGATTATCACAAAAAATTCGCACATGTTGAAAGGACATGGATCATTCCGGGTCCCGATCAGTTTTTTTCAAATGGCCCCGAACTGTTAAAAGCACTCAAAAGCTGGAGTAGAAATCATGGAACTTTAATCCATATTCACAGTTCGGAAGAACCGAAGACCACCACCTGGTTCAAAGAGACTTATGGTATGACCCCTATTGAATATGCCAACGGGATCGGATTTTTGGATACCGAAACAATTCTGGCGCACCAGGTAAATAACACCGCTAAGGACCTGGCCATCATAAAAGAAACAGGAGCAAAGGTTGTACATAATCCTCTCGCCAATACCATTCTGGGTTCAGGCATGCCCCCCCTGAAGGAAATGACAGAAATTGGAATCCCATATGTTATTTCAACCGACGGTTCCGGTAGTGCCGATAATCAGGATATTATTTTAGCCGCCAAATCTGCCGCCCAGTACCAAAAAGCGTTGCATCAAGACGCTTCATTTTTGAGCAGTGATGTATTGCTGAGGAAAATTACAGTGGAACCGGCTGAATTATTGCGGTTGAATACGGGTTCTTTGGAAAAAGGCAAAGATGCTGATATGGTGCTGATAGATTTGACCCGTCCGAATCTGATACCTTCCCGATTGGATAATGTTGTCGAAAATCTAATCTGGGCATCAGATGGGAGTGAAGTTAAGACCGTCATTGCCAACGGCAAGGTCTTAAAATTAGATTATCGATTTACGCTTTTGGATTTTGAAACAATTGTTAAAGAAGTACAGTTATTATCTGAGATGTTGGCGGATTATATGCTAACCGCCAGGAAGATTAGCGGAACGGGAGCTCACAAGAATGGTAATGCCCGTTGATCATTGTCGGAAGTCCGTTTGGGGAAGGTTTACTGAAAACCAATGAACATCGAACATCGAACGTCCAACATCGAACGCTGAACCCTGAACCTCTGAACCCGTGAACGGTTATGTCTTGAGCAACCCGGTTTTGGCGTTAAATTCTTCGATCAGGGCGTCAATTTTATCCGCACACGTCGGAATGCTTTCCCAGTATTGCTCGTCATACCACTGCTTCTGAATTTCTTCGTATGTTTTGCCCTGCTGTTCAACCCAGGTATAGTATTTGAGATTGTGAATGCGCTTGCGGCCGTAATAGGTAAGCTCTTCCATATTGTCGATGGCCAACCCCTGAAGATGTTGAGCAAATACAGCGGTCGCATCGCTGGCTGTGAATTCCCCGCGTTCTTCATTGAGCTCATGCAGCCGGCTGGTGTACATCTCCATGGAATCGGTCAGCACCGTCATCACAATATCATGCCCACCCAATTCATAGTACCTGGCGAATTTAATAGCCGTAACAAGGTTTCCGATGCTGGAAATTCCCAGCAGATCGAGCATGTCTATCAGTGATGCAGAAACGCCTTTTGAGGTTAGATATTTTTTCCCGGCCGGTTCGTTAAACAGACGCATCAGACTGATGGGGGTCTCATCATCAACAGCGACAACGAAATCGAGGTTTTTAAGGTTGTGAATCCAGGGCACGTGCTTGTCACCGATACCCTCGATGCGGTGCTCGCCGAATCCGTTGCGCAACAGAGTCGGGCACTGCAGTGCTTCGCTGGCAACGATTTTACTCATCGGAAACTGTTTTTTGAGAAAATCCCCACTGGCGATCGTGCCAGCCGATCCTGTAGCCGACATAAACCCCCGGAACTTATCTTCGGGACCCATAATACGCTCGAGTACCTTCAATATGGCCGGCCCGGTAACCTCGTGGTGCCAGAGGTAATTGCCGAATTCATCAAACTGGTTGAAAATCGTCAGTTCCTGCCCGGATTTCCGCAGCTCCCAGCACTTGTCGAAAATTTCTTTTACGTTGCTTTCGGAGCCGGGGGTCTTAATAATTTCTCCGGACACCGAAGCGAGCCACTCAAAGCGCTCACGGCTCATTCCTTCGGGCAGGATGGCAACGGATTCACAACCCAGCAGGGTGGAATCATAAGCCCCGCCGCGGCAGTAGTTACCGGTAGACGGCCAGACGGCTTTCTGCGTGCTGGGATCGAACTGACCGGTCACCAGCCGGGGAACCAGACAGCCGAATGCCGCGCCAACCTTGTGCGCGCCGGTGGGGAACCATTTACCGACCGGAGCCACAATCCGCGCGTCGACTCCGGTTAGTGCCTTGGGAAATTCAATCACATTGACTGGGCCAAAGCCGCCGCCGTGGGCAACCGGCTCGTTGTGCCAGGTGATCCGGAAAAGATTCAACGGATCGATGTCCCACAATCCGATGGTTTTCAGTCTGGATACAATTGCGTCTGGAATTAGCCCCGGGTCACGCTGTTGTTTGAATGTGGGAATAATGATGTTTCTTTCCCTTGCTCTTTTTACGGTTCTTGCAAGCGCTTCGGAATTAACGGTTAGATCAATCACGATCGGCTCTCCTTATTCGATGTTGGACGTTCGATGTTTGATGTTCATTTTTTCCCCATCCGGCTACGACCTGTTTGAGTGCATCGATATCCGGTGCAACCGTAAACGGTGTTGTTTGGACAAGATCTACCGCCTGCAGGGCGCCTGCCACATCCTTCAGGCCATTGCCGGTGATGAGTAAGACAATCGTTTCATCCCTGGAAACCAATCCTTGTTCGACCGCGTTCACAAAGCCGGCATATGGGGCCGCTCCGGCAGGTTCGGCAAAAACGCCGGTGCCCCGAGCCAATTCAGGAATTGCCCCCAATATGTCGTCATCGGAAATGGAAACGTATGCGCCACCGGTCTCCTTTACCGCGGCCAAGGCCTTGATGCGGTCCCGGGGCAACTCTGCACTGATGCTGTCTGCTAGCGTTTGCGCAATAATCGGCGGTTTGGTGAGTATATCTTCACCGTTTTTCCATGCCGTATACATATAACAGCTGCCTGCGGCTTGTACGCCCATCAGCTTAGGCATTTTATCGATCCATCCAAGCGCCATCAAGTCCTTTAGCCCTTTGTGAAGGCCCCCGATGATGCCGCCGTCGCCCACACTGACAAAAATACGGTCCGGTGCATTCCAGCCAAGCTGTTCGCAAATTTCATAAGCGGCGGTCTTTTTTCCTTCTGTCATGTAAGGATTGTAGGCGGTGTTGCGGTTATACCAGTCGTAGGTCTTAGAAGCTTCAAGACAAAGGTCAAAGGCGTCATCATAGGTTCCCTTTACCAAAATAACTCGGGATCCGAAAACGAGCAACTGGGCGATCTTGGCCTGGGGTGCCCTTTCGGGGACAAAGATCACATTCGGTTGCTGAATGCTGGCACACAGGCCACTCAATGCTGCGGCGGCGTTTCCGGTACTAGCAGTGGTGATGATCTGGGCGCCTTTTTCTTGGGCTTTTACCACGGCAACAGCACTGGCCCGATCTTTGAAAGACGCCGTCGGCTGACGACCGTCATCTTTGACCCAAACATCTTTGAATCCCAGGTCCGCCGCCAGGCGAGGGGTATGATACAAAGGGGTCCATCCCACAGAGAGGGGTGGCATCTTTGCATGCGACTGAACCGGCAATAAAGGTTTGTAACGCCAAATAGTAAGGTCGTTGGAGTACAAAAGAGTTTCTTTACTGATCTGGCGACCAATGAAATCGTAGTCGTATTGGACATCGAGAATCCCTTCGTTCTCGTGATCCGGGCAGATATAATCGACCTCATCGGGACGATATTGCTTGCCGCAAACAAGACATTTTAAGCTGAGTATGTTTTCCATTATTCAACTCGTCCTTGAGCTTAATACTTTGAGTTGGGTAAAAGACAAATGATTTTAAGTCAACCTTTTATAAACATCAAAAATCATAATCTCATTTAGGGTTTAATTCCCCACTGCTTGTTGGAGCGAAGCGGAAATCCCGTTTCAGCGGGGCTGCGGGGAGCTTCAAGACCTTTTCCTAAAAGAGCTGGCGTCCCCAACCCGGAAGCGAACATTTTAGGTTAAAGCTTTAATTCCAGATAGGCCGTACCCTCGACGGGGTTGAAACGATAGGGAGAAATTTCTTTAAATCCCAGAGTTTTGTATAGCATTCGGGCGGTGCTCATAGAGGGGACGGTGTCAAGGCGCATGGCCGCATAACCCGCCTCACGCGCCTGAACGATGATGGCTTCAGCCAATGTTCTTCCAACCCCCAAACCTCGAAATCCGGGTTTTACATACAATCTTTTCATTTCACAGCGGCCTTGATCCAATTTGCGAAGCGCCACACACCCGGCTGCCTCTTTCTTTAAGCGGGCGATAAAGATTTGGCCTTGAGGCGGGGCATAATCACCCGGGAGATCGTTTAGCTCTTGTTCAAAGTCCTGGAAATCGAGATCAAAATCGAGCGAAGCGGCATAATTTTTAAAAAGGTCGCGAGCGATTGCCAGTTGATCGCCGGTGGCGGCTTGAATGATCTGAATCATCGGGGGCCCTCATTTTATGAAATCCCAAATTCCAAGCATCAAATTCCAAATTGGAATGTTCATTTATCTTAATCAACTATTGTTAACCTTTACGCTGGGTCACAATTCGCTTGACACGTCGGCCGCATTGAATTAGCTACTATATAGCTAATTTCAGGTAACCATGTTATCACATCCAAAACACTTGTAAACCTTTAACCCCGCATCTTCTGTATTGGCGGGAGCCCCGAAAAAAGGAGGAAAAGAATGAAAGGTAAATTTTTTGCTGTGGTGTTGGTGCTTGCGGTAACAGCTGTTTTTGTTACACCGGGTTTTAACCTGTTGGCGGCCGATCCGATTGTGATCGGTGTGCCCACTTCATTGGGGTTTCTGGAAGGGAAAGAATCGCTCAAATCGGTTCAAATGGCGGTTGAAGAGATCAATGCCGCAGGCGGTGTTCAAGTAGGCGCTGACAAGCGGCCGTTTAAAATCGAATCGATCGATCTTCGCGATGCAGCTCCGGGTGTTCCGGTATCCGAGGCTCTGTTAGGGATTGAAAAAATCATTCTGGAGAAGAAACCGGCCGCCATCGTGGTGGGTCCTTTCCGCTCAGAAGCGCTTATAGCGGGCATGGATATTATTGCCAAATACAAGGTGCCCATGTTGGGAACGATCGCCATGAGTCCGGGATCGGAAAAAAAGCTAAAAAGCGCACCCGAAAAATATAAATACATTTTTCGTACCTGTCTCAATGCCGTCCATCTGGTTAAATATCTGGCCGGAAACATGGGGCTCATCAATAAAAGCTTTGGGTTCAACAAGGTCTACATCATGCATCAGGACGTGGCCTGGGCGCGAGCCACGGCAGGTATTGTAAAGAAAGTCTATTTCGACAAAGCCGGTTGGGAGGTTGTCGGAATCGAGGCCTATCCCACCGGGACATCCGATTTTTCTTCCGCACTGATGAAGGTGAGAGCCAAGGGCGCACAGGTCATTATGCCGATCTTTGATATGCCTCAGAGCGGGACCCTTGTAAAACAGTGGAAAACGATGAAAGTCCCCGCCATTCTGGCTGGGTTTATCTCGCCCCTGGCGGGATCGGAAGCGTGGAAGACCTTCGACGGCAAAATCGGCGGCGCCATCAACAATATTTTCGAATTGGGCAGCGCCATTTATTCACCCAAGGTTGCTAAATCCCAAGCTTTCTATGATAAATACAAAAAGACCTACGGCAAAGAGATACAGGGGGGACATGGCCCGGCGCCATCGTACGAGTCGATTTATATCCTCAAAGAGGCGATTGAACGCGCCGGCAGTATTGAGGCTGATGCCATCGTGGCAGAGCTGGAAAAAACAGATCGCGAAGGCGTCATGGGGCGTATCAAATACGACGCCGGACACCAGGCGGTTTACGGGTTTGACCCAAAAGAGACCGCTATTTCGACCGTGGTGCAGTGGACCGATGACGGCCGCCGGGTGATCGTATTCCCGGCATCGATCGCCGAGGCCAAAATTCAGCTTCCTCCGGGATTAAAATCGCTGAAATAGCACGCGTCGAGTGTAACCTATAAGGTGCCATCGGCACCCGAATAAAACCGGGAGGAAACGCCTGTTTCCTCCCGCCACTTTTAGGGTGGAAGAACGATTATGTTTCTGGGTACAGCAGTATATGCATGTGTGAATAGCGCCATTCTGGCGCTCATGGCGCTCGGCTTCAGCCTGACTTTTGGAATCAGCGGGGTGGCCAATTTTGCCTATGGTGCCTTGTATATCCTTTCTGCATACGCAAGCTGGATGCTGGCCAATCTGGCGGGATTCCCTTTTCTGATTTCAGCAATCATAGCAGTTTTATTAACGGCCCTTTTTGGGGCGTTGCTCTATCGATTTGTGCTTTTGCGGGTTCGCGGTCAGGCCCTTTCCGAGGTTATTGCAACTTTTGGCATCGGATTGGCGATACTGGAGCTTTTTAGGTATCTGGGCTTTGTCGGTTTCGAATACACCCTCCCGGTTTTTGTCGACCAAAGCTATTTCATTGCCGGTGCGTTTGTAGACATGCAGCGGATTCTGATCGTCATCATCGGCGGGGGGCTGGTTTTGGGATTGTGGCTTTTTACCCACCATACTTCCTTGGGGTTGAAATTTCGGGGTATCGCCCAGGATGAACGTACGGCACTCAGCCTGGGTATTAATTCAGATTGGATTGCGACTTGGAGCGTCTCGCTTGGTGCCGGGTTGGCGGCCGTGGCCGCCATCATCATCATTCCCCTGGGGAGTATCGCGCCCAGTGAAGGATACGAAGTGCTTATCAAAGCCTTGGCGGTTTGCATCATTGGAGGACTCGGGAGTACCGGGGGTGTGATTGCAGCCAGTTTTATCATCGGTTTTGCAGAGCGTTTCACCGATACTTACATCGGCTCACACTGGACCATGATTGTGAGTCTGGCGGCGATTCTAATCGTACTGACCGTTAAACCCTCCGGTATTTTCGGGGAACAAAAGGAGCTGGAAGAAAGGATCTAACGGTTTGAAAAAGCGTAAAGAACGAATCGACCGCGGAATCAAGGCCAGATCGGAAGCTATTTTTGCGTTAAGCTCGTGGCGCGAGATGTTTTATTTATCGGCCCCAAGATTGATTCCTATCGTCGGGATTCTGGTGCTCCCTTTAGTTTTGAGCATCTATTGGCAAAAAGTGATCCTTTCCGTGGCGGTTTTTGCGCTACTGGCCATTAGCTGGGATATTTTGGCCCAAAGCGGAATGATATCACTGGGTCAAGCGCTATTCTTCGGAGTCGGGTCCTATTGTGCCGGTGTCTTGAACCACTACTGGGGCTGGTCACCCTTCATCACCATCCCGGTCGCAGCAATTTTAGGGGGGATCCTTTGTACCGTTTTTTTGCTGCCGGTACTCAGGCTGCGCGGTATTTACTTTTCCATGGTTACGCTGATTATCCCTTTAATGCTTGTGAGGGTGATCGAAGCGACGAGGATCTTCGGCGGCACCGAAGGCTTAAGCGGCATAACACCGTTGCCGTCTCAGTGGATCGAGCTTTATCTGATTCTGGCCGCACTTCTGGCGGCGCTTTTCGGCTTCCGCCGGCTCATGGATTCGGACTATGGCCTCGTTTTGAAAGGGATTAACGATAACGATCGTTCGGTCATCAATGCCGGAATTAACATTTACTGGTTCAAAGCGCAGGCACTTTTTATCTCCGCCGGCATCGGGGCATTTGCGGGGGCTTTCCTGACCCATGTTTATATGTTTGTCGGCATGCCGGGATTTGCATTGGATTACTCTATCTTACCGATTGCAGCGGCCGTGGTCGGAGGACCCGGAACCCTGGCAGGTGCCACCCTGGGGGCATTTATCCTTGTTCCGTTATCCGAAGTGCTAAGGGGCATCGGCGGTCTGCGGATCGTATTGTACGGCTTGTTTCTGGTGATTTTTATCGTGGCTTTACCGGAAGGGCTTTTCCATTATATCCAACGAAAATATCATCAATTTGAAAGATGGGTTGAGGTGGAGAAATGACCCCTTCCCCATTTCTGAAAATAACGAAACTCTCCAAGCATTTTGGCGGTGTACGCGCAGTCGACAATGTCGATCTGGAATTGGCCAGGGGGGAACTGTTGGGTTTTATCGGGCCCAATGGATCGGGGAAAACGACAATGGTCAATTTGATAACCGGTTTTGTCAGACCGACAACCGGCAAGGTGTATTTCCGCGGACAAGATATCACCGATGTGCCGCCCTACAAACGGGTGCGTCTGGGGATTGCGCGTACCTTTCAGATGGTGAAACCTTTTTACCAGCTGCCCGCTTTTAAAAATATGATCGTGCCCTTATATTCTCCGCGAGTCAAAAAAATGACCGGGGGCAAATACGGGGATCGGGATGCCGTGGCCCTCGACCTTCTGGAAGAAGTCGGATTTGAAAGGGACGCCCTTGTGGCCTATAAGGTGGCCGGCGCACTCCCCCAGGGTTATCTCAAAAGACTCGAGCTGGCCAAGGCCATAGCCCTGCAGCCTGATCTGGTCATATTAGATGAGCTTTTTTCAGGCTTGAGCCTGGCCGAGGTGGCAAGTATCGTCCCCATCATTGAAAAGCTGCGCCTGGAAGGGAAGACGATCATCATGATCGAACACCGGCTCAAAGAACTTTTTCGAATCACCGATCGGGTTATTGTCTTAAACTATGGTGAGAAAATTGCCGACGGGAAACCGGCTGAGGTCATGCAAAGTGAAACCGTGAAAAAGGCATATTTGGGGAGTGAATAAGGCGGTGCTGACGTGTTGGAAGTAAAGAATTTGATGGTTTTTTTTGAAAACGCATTGGCGTTGAATGATTTTTCAATGAATGTGGATGAGGGCGAGATTGTGGGTGCCATCGGTTCCAACAGCGCCGGCAAAACGACGCTCATGAATACCATCTCGGGGCTCATCATCGACATGAAAATAAAGGAGCAGCGCCGGGGGGGAGAACGAATTACCATCTATGGTGAAATCATCTTCAAAGGTGAGAATATCACGCAGATCGACCCGTATAAACGGGTTCACAAAGGAGTCGTACTGTCTCGCGAGAGACACCCCATTTTTCCCGAAAGCGATGTTTTGGAGAATTTAAAGATTGCGGGTCATCAGCGCAAAAAACACGAACGCAAAGAAATGTTTGACTATGTCTTCGATCTTTTCCCGGCCTTGGTTGATTTGAAGCGACGCAAGGCCGGGTTTCTCAGCGGAGGCGAACAGCAAATGTTGGCCATCGGAATGGCGTTGATTACCAAACCCATCCTTCTATTGCTCGATGAACCGTTGCTCGGCCTCAGCCCCATGATGCAGCAGATGCTGATCAAAGCCATCATAAATTTAAGAAACGAATCCGGGATTACGATTCTTATCACCGAACAGTTTGCGCGACCGCTCCTGCCTGTTATCGATCGGGGGTATGTCATCGAAAACGGGATGCTTACTTTGAGCGGTACGGGTACCGAACTGATGGACAACCCGGAAGTCAAGGCCGCCTATTTTGGAATATAGAAGCTATCTCAAAAAAGTCTTTTGGCCCAATCTCAGCGTTGGGCCCTCGCTTCAAGTCCTCGACATACTTGAGTATGCCTGCGGGTTGAAGCTTGGTCCCGCCTTGACCTTGAACCAAAATCTTTTTTTTGAGATGGCTTCTAGTAAGGTCTCTCGCCCGCTTCGCTTGAGCACGCAGAGATCACAGATGGTTTAATCCTTTGAATAAAAGCCATGGGCACAAAATTACAGCATAACATCTATAAAACATTTCAATCCGTGGTAGAGAAGCGAGGGTTAAATACGGCCGTCATCTATCTGGGTACGCGATACTCTTATCTTCAGGTGGATGATTTGTCGCGGCGATTTGCCGCCGCATTGCAGAGTGTCGGTATCAAATCCGGCCAACGGTTGATACTCTATATCCCCAACAGCATTCAGTGGGTGGTGGCCTGGCTGGGGGCGCAGCGACTGGGTGCGGTTTGCGTGCCCATAACGCCGATCTATACGCCCTATGATCTCGAGTATATCGCCAATGACAGCCGGGCGGAGGCGATTGTGTGTGCGGATACCAATTTTGGCTATGTTCAAAAAGTATTATCCGCGACGCAAATAAAGACGGTCATCGTTACCAAAATGGCCGATTTCCTCGGCTGGTGGAAACGCTATTTCGGATATCTCTTCAATGTCATCCCCAAGGGCAAAATTTCTTATGATCCAAACACCTATTCGATGCGAAGACTCCTTAACCGGTATGGCAACCGGCATCAGAGTGAACATGAAGGCATCGCCAGGGGGGATGATATTGCTGAAATTCTGTATACGGGCGGCACCACCAAATTTCCCAAAGGCGTCCCTTTGACACACGATCTATTCCTGGAAGCGGCCGATGAACAGATCAGAATCGTTGAGACGCTCTTTGCCGCTGAAAAAAACATTATCATGGGCAACGCCCCCCTGTTTCACATATTGGGTCAAACCTGCGGATTGGGGGCGCTTTTGACGGGTGGAACTCTGATGCTGCAGCCCAGAATCAATCTCGATGCGACGATGGAATCCATTCAGCGATGTGAGGCTAAAACGATGATCGGGGTGCCGGCACTTTATCGAATGATGCTGGAGCATGACCGCCTGGATCAATATGATCTAAGCTCTGTGGATTATTGGTTTAGCGCCGGGGATGTACTTCCCGTGGAAGTGGGAAAGCGCTGGAAAGAGAGGTTCGACAAATCCATCCGCCAGGGGTATGGGGCTACCGAAACATGTGGCGGTGTCGCCATGTGTCCGCTTGACGTGGAAAATCCGCCCAAAAGCGTCGGCCGCATATTGGCCAGCAAAACGGTCAAGATTGTGGAGCCCGCCGGTCTATCAGAGGTCAAAACCGGTGATCCCGGAGAACTCATCGTCTCTTCAGAACACATGGTTTCACACTATCTCAACAAGCCGGAGGAAACCGAAGCATCTTTTATCGAAATGGACGGCAAAAAATGGTACCGGACCGGAGACATCATGTCCATGGATGAGGAGGGGAATCTCTATTTTGTGGATCGCACCGTCGACACCATTAAACATAAAGGCTACCGGGTATCGGCATCTGAAATAGAGGCGGTTTTGCAGGAAAATCCTGCAGTTATCGGTTCCTGTGTCATCGGTATCCCCGATGAAAAAGTCGGGGAGCGGATCAAGGCCTATGTGGTCTTAAAAGAAGATATAAAGGGCATAACGGGTTATGATCTTATTAAGTGGTGCCGGAAGATGCTCGTCCCCTACAAAGTGCCGCAGTACATTGAATTCAGAGATATGCTTCCCAAATCCAAAGTGGGTAAAATGCTCAGACGCGAAATCCGGGATGAGGAAAAACGCCGCGCGGAAGCATGAAGTATCCCCATAGCGAAAACCCTTGTGACACCCATAATCGATTCCACCCTTTAAAAAGGGCATTGAACCCGAGCAGTGACGATGAACGCATGAGCACGAAAAAGCGAAAGAGCTCCCACGATCTGGAATGGCCAAAGCTTACAACCGGAACGCTACTCAGGCGTTACCAGCGGTTCATGGCCGACGTGAAGCTCCGCAACGGACACCGGGTGACCGCGCACTGCCCCAACTCCGGGAGCATGCGCCAGTGTTGTGAAGCGGGAAGGGCGGTCTTTCTTTCCAGGCCCCGGAACAAGGGAAGGCTGAAATATCGGTGGGAGATGATCGATATGCCGACATCCCTCGTGGGCGTCAATACAATGGTACCCAACCGGCTCGTCAAGAAGGCCGTCAGTTCGGGAAGGGTCCCGGAACTCGCCGGTTACGATCAGATTCGGTCCGAGGTAAGATACGGAAGCAACTCCCGAATCGACCTCTTGCTGGAAAAGGGAGAGCGGAAATGTTATGTGGAGGTGAAAAACTGCACCCTCGTGGAGGATGGAATCGCATCCTTTCCAGATGCAGTGACCACAAGGGGCCTCAAACATCTGGTGGAACTGCAGAAAGAGGTTCGTAAAGGCCATCGCGCCGTCATGTTCTATCTGGTCCAACGAGCGGATGCACGACATTTTCGACCTGCCGGCCGCATCGACCCCGCCTACGCCCGGGAATTGAAGCGGGCGGCGAAGAACGGGGTAGAGGTCCTGGTTTTTGACGCGGTCCTGGACAAGGTGGGCATTTCTTTGCATCGCTCCCTGCCCTACGATCTCGACTCCTCTTTTTAATAAAGGAACCGATGCCAATATGGCTGAGCGCACTTTTCGTATCCGGCAAGATCTGGAATTTTTTCCGGTACAGCAGGGCGATCGGAAAATGGTATTGATCAAAGATCAAATAGGGCTCATCCCGGAAGAGAAGGTGGTCGACCTTTCTGTTTATCAGCTAATGGCGCTTTTGGACGGAACCCAAACCATCCGAGACCTTCAAATGGAGTTGATGCGGCAAAGAGGCGGCGTTTTGGTGACGTCAGATGATATCACCGCCTTACTGGCAAATCTGGATGCTTCCTATTTATTGGATTCGGAACGCTATCGCGCAGCCAAAGCTAACCTTGTTGCTGAATTTTCATCAGAAAAAATCAGGCCCTGCTGCCTGTGTGGCCGCAGTTATCCAAACGAACCAGCGCAGCTAAAACAATTGATCGACAACATCTTGGTCAACCGCCATACGCATATACAACCCGAAGGAGAACTAAAGGCAATTGTTGCCCCCCACATCGATCTTTCGGCGGGTGCGAGGGTGTACGCCGGAGCCTATGGAATGCTTCGTCACGTTGCACCGAAAAGAGTCATATTGCTCGGCACCGGACATCGTATGACCAATGACTTGTTTTGTTTAACGGAAAAAGATTTTGCGACTCCCCTGGGTGTTGTAAAAAACGATTCGAAGATCATAAGGCGTCTAAAACGAACCGATTCGAACATCTTCGCCGCAAATGATTTCGAGCATCGATCCGAGCATTCCATCGAATTTCAAGTCCTATTTCTGCAGCATCTGTTGGGAACGGATTCTTTTACCCTTCTTCCGATTCTCTGTGGGGCATTGATGACGACGCTTGCTGCCTACGATCGAAATACGTATTTAGAAAAGGTGAAACCTTTCTTAAAGGAACTCAAGCAGATTATCCTTGAGGCGGATAAAGAGACCCTCATCGTTGTCGGGGTTGATTTCTCCCATGTCGGCCCCAAATTCGGCCATGAAAGACCTGCCGAATATATCGCAAGTCGCGCAGAGGCGCATGACAAAAGTCTGCTCAATGCGCTGGCCGAGTCGGATGCGGATCTTTTTTGGGAAGAATCACAAAAAGTTGAAGATCAATACAATGTCTGCGGGTTTCCGGCATTGGCCTGCTTGCTGGAAATTTTACCCTTGTGCAAGGGCCAGGTGCTCGATTATCAGCAGCGGCATGAGGCAGCCACTCAATCTGCCGTGAGCTTTGCCGCCGTCGCATTTACCGCATCGGACAATTCGGTAAATTAAGGACCTTTAATATGTCCCGGTGTCACAATGATCGGGGCATAACCCCCCATTTTCCTTTTAGCCTTGCAAAAATCATCGATTGTGATAATAGGATTTTTATCCCGATCTAAACCTTTTCGCCCTTAGCGGCTTTGTGAGAGCCCATAAGAGGTAACCATGGATGGTCAGATCAAACCCCGTGTCTCGAAAGGAGAACGGGGTTTTGTATTTGCAGCTGTATGCAGTATGTAAAGATGAAAAATCGCTAATGAGAAAAAATATCAATTACATTAATGAGTTATTTACTGGACGTAATACCTCTGGCCCATGGGGGTGATGTTATAGGAAACAATGATTCATGGAAGTCAATATTGCTGATTTAACCTGGGATCAGTTCATCTATCCCAGAGGAGCTAAAAGCGACAAAACCATTAACGCGTATGTTGAAGCGCTTGCGGTCGGCGCGCAATTTCCGCCAATCAAGATTCAAAGGGTCTTTAACTATGCAGATGGCAATGAAACCATCGACGCGA
>CAZHAH010000033.1:0-40391 GCA_964530095.1 uncultured Desulfobacteraceae bacterium
GATTGTGTTTTCGAAAAGAGGAATAAAAGGAGGTTATCAGGATAGAGAGCACGTCGTTGACAGGAGCAACAACTTAAATGTCGATATAAATTGATGTGGATTTCCGCACTGTATTGAGGGAGATTGGCTATGCCGGAACTCATTCAAGTGCTATCAAAGCAAGATATTGAAATGAGGATCGGTGATATCGCCCGCCGAATATCAGAAGGCTATAAAGGAGGTCAACATGACGTCCCGTAAACGATCCATTGAACAGATTATCGAGAAGCAAGTGAAAAAATGGCAAATGGCCCGCAAAGAAAAGAAAGATGAAACCCAGCCCGAAATGCCAGTTTTTACCATTTCGCGCGAACCGGGCAGCGGGGGACGCATAATCGCCAAAGCACTGGGGGAGAAACTCGGACTGGACGTCTTTCATCAGGAAATAATTCATGAGATGGCGGAAAGCGCCCATGTCGGAAGCCAATTGGTTGAAATACTGGATGAAAAGGGACTATCGTTGCTTGAGGACTGGGTGCACTCTTTGGTAAATGAACGTCACCTATGGCCGGATCGCTATATGAAACATCTGATGAAAGTGGTGGGCACCATCGGCAGACATGGTGGAGCGGTAATGGTGGGCCGAGGAGCAAACTTTATCCTGCCTCCAGAAAGACGCCTCAGTGTGAGGATTATCGCTCCGCGGGAATCGCGGGTTCGCAATGTCGCTGAAACATTTGAGCTTAGCACCGAAGAAGCTGAACGACGATTGGCGCGTACCGAGGCCAACCGCAAGGCCTTTGTGCGCAAATACTTTTATACCGATATCGCCAATCCCCTGCATTACGACCTTATTATTAACACTGGCAACATACGTATCGAAACCGCAGTAAAAGCCATCTGCACTACTTATGCCCAACAACGCGCGTAAGTACTGCGCCGGTTATTTAATAAGCGTTTGGAGGCGTTTGCATTGTCGTGCTAAGTTAAACTCAGATCGTTGGGATTGTGGCACATCTTTTATTCATCATTCAACTGCAAATTGAAGAAATCCAGATTTTAAAATGGATTTAAGCATCCATCTCGATAGTGGTTTGCAAAGCATTTGGCGGCTTTTTTCTAATCGGCCTATATGATTTTGACGGCCGCGTGTAAATCCTCTAAGCAATGGCAGGATAAATGTCGAGCAGCCGATTTCCCATCATCTTCGAAAGCCTTTCGAAAAGGATGGCTTTATCATTGCTATCTTTTTCTAAGGTTTCCAGAAAAGTTTTTCCTTCTATTTTAATCAAGCTCGTATCCTCAAGGCATTTTGCAGATGCTGAATATGCATCGCGACTAATCAATGCAGACCATCCAATAATTTCCCCTGGTTTTCTCGCAACGTATACTTTCGGCCCGGTATCCCCACGCTGCAATAAAACGGACCCTTTTAGCAAAATAAAAAAATGGTTCGCATCATCTCCATAGCTGAATAATTTATCTCCTTCCTTAACGGATTGATTCGTTGCCATTTGCATTGCATCTTTTACAAAGACCTTGCTCATTCCCCAGAATAGATCGCCTTGTTTCAGATACATTTTTTTCCTCCTTTCGACTATAGACTCAGCAATAATTCAGGCTAAATTAAGTAAACAAAGAATAGGGTAAAAATATTAACATTCCTAAAATACGAGGAATTTCATAACTGCAAGTGTATATTTAATTTTTGCACTGCTCGCTTTTTCTAAATAAGTTGGTATCGTTGGAACAGTCTTTAGATGTTGGATTTTCAATGATTTTTGTGAAACTATCCATTGATAGATTTTTAAACCAACTGTGGAAGTGCATAAATATATTATACATGACGCGGACATATTAAAAGTTAATTTATTGAATTAACAGCATTTAAAATTTTACGGTTGTTTATGTAACCTTTGCTGAATTATTGCTGAGACTTGTCATCTTATCGAAGTGCCCTGTCTACCCCATGGCTAACGACGCGACTTCTTTCGATTTCGTCAAATCCCACGGCCGGCAACAAGGACAGCATGGAAAAAAACTTTTTAATAGAAAAGACATATAACCGAACGCAGAAGGAGAACTCGATGGCAGTAGCGCACACTAATAGAATAACTAGAACTTTAACCTTTAAAATATTATTAGAATGGCCTTTTGTCAAGCCTAAAGAAAAATGGGAGCAGGGAAGAATGGCCGCATTCCAGTCGCCGCTGACCTCAAGCTCGAAAAGCTCAAAGTCTGTGCGATTGTTCATCGTTGACGCATTGATGCTATTTGTGTATAATAAATGTACTTGAATTCAAATATCCCATCATCTGAGAGAGGCATGACGAAGTGATAACCGTCAGAGACATCATGACCACTGATTTAATCACGGTTGCCCCGAATATGGACATTGTTACAGCAGCCACAATACTACTTGATAACCGGATTAACGGTGCACCCGTAGTGGGCAAAAGTGGCAATTTATTGGGTATCCTCTGCCAAAGCGATCTGATCGCTCAGCAGAAAAAACTGCCGATCCCTACTCTTTTTACTTTCCTCGACAGCGTTATCCAGCTGACATCTTCGAAAAAGATCCAAAAGCAAGTCCAAAAAATCGCCGCTCTAAAAGTTTCGGATGCCATGACCCCGGAGCCCGTTGTCGTACAGCCGGACACTCAAATTGAAACCGTTGCAGCCCTTATGGTTGATAGCAATTTTCACACGCTGCCTGTGGTCGAAGGGTCCCGGCTTGTCGGAATAATTGGTAAGGAGGATGTTCTTCGCACCCTCCTTCCCATCTCTGAAAACCACTGAATCCGCTAAGATATACTTTTCTTTTGACAAGGTTCAGTTTAAGAATTTTGATGGTATGAACCGATGGAAAAAGAGAATGCCACCCAAAAGAGATTTCCCAAACGGCGCAAGCAGGCGGATGAGGCCCTGCGAGAAAGCAAAGCAACGATCCAGACGATTATTGATGCCATGCCGGAGTTTGCGATTCTGGTCGATGCCAAAGGCACAGTGCTAGCGGTAAACATGATTGCCGCCCAACAACTCGGCAAAAGCCAAGATGGAATTATCGGACGGAGCATTTATAACCTCCTGCCACCAGATGTAGCCCAAAAAAGAGCCGAAAAGTTAAAAGAGCTTCTCGTTTCCGGCCAGCCGGTGTGTTTTGCCGATGGACGCTCTGGAAGAAATTATTACAACCGCTTTTATCCGGTGTTGGATTCAAAGGGCAATGTCGAAAAAGCTGTCATTTTTACCCAGGATCTGACGATGCGGCATCAAACGGAACTAACGCTTCGTGAAAGTGAAGAGAGATATCGGCAGCTTTTTGAAAGCGAGCAGCGTTTTAAAAGTATCTTTGAGAATGCCCCGATAGGTTTTTATCGCACCACCCCCGGCGGCAGAATCCTTGATGCGAATCCGACATTAGTCAAAATGCTGGGATATTTCTCCTTCGAAGAGCTGGCTTCCATTAATCTTGAAACCTCTGAGTATCCCCCTGAGTATCCACGACAGCTATTCCGTGAACGCATCGCGCGTGATGGCGAAATTAAGGGGATGGAATCTTTCTGGAAGAGACCAGACAATACGTTGGTGTATATTCGTGAAAACGCCATAGCCATTCGAGATCCTAATGGGAATATTGTATGCTATGAAGGTACAATTGAAGATATTACAGACCGCAAGCAAGCCGAAGAACAGATCCGCACCCTCAGCCAGCAACTGATCAAGGCCCAAGAAACCGAGCGTCAAATGATTTCCCGGGAACTGCACGACCGCATAGCGCAGGATCTTTCCACCTTAAAGATCGGCTGTGATACTCTCTTTGATGATCAAACCACAGTGCCCCCCGAAGTCAGAAAAAAAGTGTCGCAATTCGCAGAAATACTTCACAGAACTATTGTGGCCGTGCGGGATCTGGCATATGATTTGCGCCCGCCGGGCTTGGAGGAAATGGGGCTTGTGGCGGTTCTTTCGGCCTATTGTGAAGAGTTCTCTGAAAAGGGCGGAGTGAAGGTTGACTTTCAGTCGGCCGGTATGAAAAACGTACGACTGGATTCTGACACCGAGATAAATCTATACCGCCTGATACAAGAGGGTCTCAACAACATAAGGAAGCATGCCGGTGCCAGCCGGGCAACCATCAAGTTGCTCGGAGCTTCTCCGAATATTATCCTTCGCATAGAAGATGAAGGAAAAGGTTTTGATATGGAGGCGCGGATACGCACGCAAGATGGTGAAAAACGAATGGGCCTTCGCAGCATGGCAGAAAGGGTCAGCCTGCTTCAAGGAAAAATGACGATTCAATCACGTCCTTTGGAAGGCACCCAAATTATTATAAAATTTCCCTATCAGGAGAAAAAAACATGGTCCCCCAAAAGACCATATTGATCGTTGATGACCACGCGTTATTCAGAGAAGGCCTCCGGGCGATTATAGAACGTAAATCCGGTTATGAAGTCGTTGGGGAGGCCGGCAATGCGCGGGAGGCCCTCCGATTGCTTGAAAAACACAAGCCGGATCTGGTCCTGGTGGATATGTCCCTGCCGGATCGAAGTGGCATTGAGCTAACGCGTGATATTCTGAAATTTTCATCCAAAACACGTATCATGATTGTCAGCATGCATTCAAAAACAGACTATATTGTGAAGGCGTTTCAAGCGGGAGCCACCGGTTATGTGATCAAGGAATCCGCCGCTGCCAAACTCTTACAAGGGATTGGCGTTGTCCTCAAAGGCGACTATTTCATGGACGCGACCGTGTCCCAGAAGGTCGTAAAAAAACTGGTGGGCATCAAGGAAAAAAAGGTAAAGGTCACGGATGCGGCCTACGACGCCCTGACTCCCCGGGAGCAAGAGGTCATGATCCTGGTGGCCGAAGGCCTCTCCACCAATGAAATCGGTGAAAGACTTTTCATCAGCCCTAAAACCGTTGAAAATCACCGCTCCAGAATTATGCAAAAGCTGGGCCTCCACAGCACGATTGAATTAGCCCGCTACGCCGCAAAGCTCGGTCTCATCGATATAGATCTCTGGAAAGCCTAAAGGATATCTAGCCGGAGGGCGCGGTCTTGCGGACGGGAATAATCCTTCCTCTGCTATTCTTTCTTATCCGTATTTCTCCCTATCGTTCAGGATATATTCCCACCCTGGGGATTTCCCTCAGAAAAATGAAGGCTTCTCCCTATGGACAAAGGGTTAAAAACAGAGATAGGATACACGGCAAGAGGTACCCGAGCATGAAAAATAAAGATGCAGAATACTTCCGAGAGGTACTGTCCCGCTGGCAGGACGATCTTCTAAATCAGGCGGATGTTACCGTCAAGGATCTCCTGGAGTCAACCGTTAAAGCAATTGACCCTGTGGATCAAGCATCTCTGGAAACAAACCGAAACTTCACACTTCGAATAAGAGACAGGGAAAGCAGGTTAATTGGCAAAATTAAAGAATCTCTCGCGCGGATCGAAGAGGAC
The DNA here is from genome assembly GCA_964530095.1 of uncultured Desulfobacteraceae bacterium. Classification (GTDB taxonomy): domain Bacteria; phylum Desulfobacterota; class Desulfobacteria; order Desulfobacterales; family CAZHA01; genus CAZHAH01. Next base: position 5,447 of record CAZHAH010000033.1, read on the forward strand.
ACATTCGGTATCTGTGACGTATGCGGTAAAGAAATCACCCTGCCACGATTAAGAGCTAGACCTGTTACAACTTTCTGTATTGTTTGTAAAAATAAAATGGAAACACGCGAAAAGGCAATCAGGATGTAATGATCCAATGGAGAATGATCATGTTGATTTAACGCACCTTATCCGAAGTATTCAGCGGGCCGAGGGAAATCCCGATTGTTTCGACATGGCCGAAGGGTATTGTGACCATATGGATTGTGCCTGGCGCAAATTATGCCTGGAAAAACCACAAGACGGTTCGGTTAAGGACGGTAAGCTGCGGTAAAATGATACAAACGCAGACTCTGACAAAAAAAGGTGCAGGACAACGGACCCAATGAAAAAGATTAAATATGATTATATTCCACGAGAGGTTTTTGAAAGTTGGGTAAAATCGGTGAAATTCCTTCAGAGCTGGGAAAGCATTGATCGTGAGAAGAGTTCTTACCCAAAAAAAACCACCGCGGAACTATTTGGTGAAAAATTTTTTAGCCATATATTCGACAGGATTAATTCTCATAAAATCGATTCTACAAAAGTAGAACCTTTAAAAGAAAACCAATTAAAATCTGATTTGAAAGTATTATGGGATAAAGTGAAGGTGAAGGATATTTGTATTATGACAGAGGATACTTTCAATGCCATGCATAAGTTCGGTCAAAACAAGATTAATAAAAGAATCGATTGGATTAATGAAAATCTTAAAGAGACATATTTGAAAGATACAAGTTGATATGAGACTTCCCTGAGCGCCCAGGGCCATGGGTATAGAAGCGGGCTCCATGTGGCCGGCTTCTGCTCAGAGATTAATAAACCATATTTCCCCCTGCCAGACAAATCCATTTTTCCACGATATCAATCGAACATCTTAATTCTTTGGGGTGCCTGAAATTCAATGTAACAGATTACGTTATGTTGAAAGTGAAAAAAAGTCACCATCTACCTTTCATCTTGATTTTACTATGAAAACAGTTTGTTACGATATTTATTTCATAACTTCATACTCCGCAATGCTTCCTTTAGTGCGGTTTTGCCCAATTGGGGCGTGAAAAGCGCGGTTCTGTTTTAGGCGTTTCTCTTCAATACTTGAAGTATGCTTTTTGGTTATGGAGTGTCTCTTGTTTCCAGGATGTCTTTCGATTTTCAACTTGTAAATGAATCAAACGAAAATAAGAAGTTAGTGAAGACCGAGCAATTATTGACAAAGTTTTGTCGATGTTAAAACCCTAAGCGCCTAAGCGATAATACCTTCCTCGACATAGCCGGAAAATTACTGCCTTGTGAGTCCGAGCAGCTCCCGAAAGACATAACGATTATCCTCATCCAATAACGGCAAAGATTTCCAATTCGATTTCGCTTCATTACCATTGATGGACTTGACTGACGCGGCCATAAATGTTGTGTTAATATTTTTCTTGACACAACATTTAGGATGTTGATATGGTGAAGTATATTCTCTAATGGCTCCAAACCCGATTAGGAGGTACTCATGGCATACGTCAGACAACGAGGCAGCCAGCTTGCCATCGTCCACGGCGAACGAGATCCGGAGACGGACAAAGTCCAGCAGCAGATTCTTTTTACGATTTATTCGAAAGCAGAGGCGCTCAAAGTCATCGGGCGTAAAGATAAAGCCAGTGCAAATTATTTTCAGGATCTTCTTGGGCGCGAAAATCCGGGTATTCAGTTCAACTGGGAAAAGATAAACAAAGCAATTGATGCGAACCTGGATATCCTGCCCGATTTATATAATTACAAAACAGAGCGTCTCCAATTACGTTTTCGTAATGATCTATGCGCGTTTACACGGCAGTTGATACTAACCGATCCACAGGAGCTTTTGTCGGCGGCTCAATTGATACAGGAACACCAGAATGAACTCGAATATCTTGCCGAGTTAATCCAGTGGCGATTAAAGTTACGCCGGCCGGAACGTAATGAATGGAACACAGACAACCAATTTTATTGGCGCATTTTGCTTCAGGGAAACAAAGTTCCCCCAGAAGCCGAGGAGCATGCCGCTGAGTACTATCACCGGGGCGAATACGATCGGGCAAAGGCCGTTTTTAAACTCCTGATCGAATGTTTCAAGGACTATGCCGAGGGGTATAATTATCTTGGATTAATTGCCTTGGAGCAGGCAAAGCTGGACGAAGCCATTTATTATTTCGACCAAACCATGGTGCTGAGCCGCAGACTTTTCCCGTCCAAAATGGCTCGCAAGCATTACGGGTCGGACTTATCTACTCGACCCTACATTCGCGGTATGAGAAACATGATTCTGGCCCTGAATCGAGCCGGGCGTTATGATGAGGCCCTTTCCTTTTGCGATCGTCTTGAAAAAGAATGCGGTGACGATATTTCCGCGGTTTGGTATCGGGCGGATATTTACATGAACACTGCCTTTTGGGGATCGGCTGCGAATGCGGCAATTTTCGTCCACAAGCTTTATCCGTCCGCATCCCTGATTGCAGCCTTCGCCTTTTTCGAATTAGGCCGATATGAGGATGTGTTACCGCATTTTATATACGGAACAGTGAATTACCCGAGAGCATCCCGCACGCTCAACGGACAACGGACCCTCACGCCTAAAACAAGTGAAGAAATTCGCGACCACAATGAAGGGATTGAACTTTGCCAAGCATTGCACAATTTTAAAATGAATCAAAGCCGAAAGTCTAAACAGTTTTTTCAGGCTTTGCTAAAACAGCCGAGAATCGCAGCGGTTATTAGAGAATCCGGGGAGTTGACAAATCAATGGCATGCACAACGCCCCACACCTGAAAGCGCCGTTTTTGACCGCATACAGCGCATCCGCTCCTTCGAATTCGCCCAACAGGAGGCTGGGAAGCTGGCCGAGGAGATGGCTGAAATTTCTAGCTGATCTCAAAATAATAGACCAGATTACAATTCCGCTTTGAGCCACGATGTTAACAGCAAAAGCCGTCTTCCCGTTTCGGTTGAATGTTCTATTTGGGCCGTTGCGGTAAGGTCATGGGCTTTTTCAAAATTCAGGGCATATAGGGATTTTTTCGCGTTTTCCCGGTAGCGTTGCGCTCTGGTCGTCAGAATCATGATACCGCTGAGATCGGCCCCACACCGCGAGCATTGCCTGGTACCTCTAAATTTGGCCTCGCACACCGGGCAGCGCAATGATTCGTTAACATTCATAATTGATCCTCAACGAAAAAAAGAAGCTCTTTTAGCTCATCGCAAGCCCCACTCAGCTCTGCGTTATTCCGGGAAGCAATCGCGGATTCAATCTTTTCGTGAAGATCAATCGCCTCTTCCTGGTCTTGAGGATGTATCCGGTCCAGAAGCAGGCGCGAACGTTCCAGGAGACTTTTCGCATCCCGACGCGCCAGACCCCATGGAGAGTCGAATTCCAGGATCTTGCTTTGCGTTTCTTCATCTGCCAAAACCACCTGACTTCCTTGATTTGTATTGACTGGAATCTCAATCATATCAGGGTTATCATTTTGCCCGCTTTCAAGGTGCGAGTCACCGGGATCATCGAACAGACTGGCAACATCTGTCGTACGGGTTTCATAAAGCGCATCCAGACACTTTCTGGCCTCGGCAATCTCCGCATCACTTTTTGGTTGAAGCGCATTATTGATCGTAATTTGCTTTGTTTTTCCGGTCTCCTTTTCGATGGCGCTCACCTTCAGGATGCCGTCGATATCAAGGCTCATCCGGCAAAAAACCGTGTTCGGTTCTTCGGTCGGCCTAAGCCCCTCTACACGAAAATGTCCAACCGGGATATTTTTTAATGCATCCGGGTCGTTGCCCTGATAGATATCGATGTCAACCTCTTTCTGATAAGGAAAAGAAGTATAGTATCTGTCCGTGCGCGTCACCGGCAGGGCCGTATTGGATCGGATAATCGGATGGTAACAATAAGGGTAGGCAACACCGCCGCGTTCTCCCAGATAAGAGGGGCCGAATGAATAGGGCGAAACGTCAACCAGGACCCTGTCCACTTCACGTCCGGCAAGTCGCGAAGCGAGTACCCCAGCACCCAGAGCCACGCACAGGTCCGGATGAATATCATGCTGGGGGGTGATACCCGCACGTTCTTCCAGCAAGCGGGACACATAAGGAATCCGAGTTGATCCGCCCACCAGTAGGATGGCGTCAAGATCATCCGGTTTTTTGCCGGCATTGTCCATGGCCTTGGACACGCTGTCTAAAGTGGACTCGACCAGAGGACCGATCATCTCTTCGTATTCTTCACGTGATATCTCGGTCTCAAGATGCAGTGGTTTGCCGCCAATGTCAACTAGCGCCTCTTCCCGTATCTTGACGAACGGTTCAAAGCTGAGCTTCTTCTTGGCTTCTTCGGCCGTCCACCACAGACGGGACAAGGCCATCCGATGGTTATCCTTGAGATCCACGCCATGCCGCTCACGAAATTCATTCACCAGACGATCTACCATGAGCTGATCGAAATCGTCTCCGCCCAGACGGTTATTGCCGTGGCTTGCCAGCACCTCGGTAACATTGTTTTCGATGGTTACGATCGAAACGTCGAAGGTGCCGCCGCCAAGGTCGTAAATCATAACCGTCCGATTTTCATCTGAACCGTATCCGTAAGCAAGACTGGCCGCCGTCGGTTCATTGAGGATCCGTACAACTTCAAGACCCGCGAGCTTGCCGGCCTCACGTGTGGCGTTGCGCTGTGCATCCGAAAAATAAGCCGGGACCGAAATAACGGCTTTTTCCACCGCAAAATCCAGTTTCCATTGGGCCCATTGCGTCAGTTCCCGCAGCAGCAGGGCGGATATTTCCGGCGGTGTAAAAGTTCGATCACCCAGGCGCACCGTTTCACCACTTCCCATTTTTCGTTTGATGCTTCGCAAAGTACGCTCGGGATAGAGTAACTGCTGGTTTCTGGCGGGCACACCAATAAGCAACTCACCAGCTTGGGAAAGCCCGACGCAGGACGGCAGCATTTTTATCTCCCCGCATCCGATGATTTGCACGTTGTCATCAACAAATGCGGCAATCTCGGAATTGGTGGTTCCAAGATCAATGCCGACGATACAGTCTCCAGTTTTCATTGCTTACCTCCGTTTCACGAATACCAGCTGGTTATTCTTTTTCAGTTTGTTTGACAGAATTTTCACGAACTTCAGAACTAAACGCCTGAGTGTTTTGCTCGGGGGCACGGGCGACTTTTACCCGAGCCGTCTGAAGAACGTCATTGTCAATCATATATCCGGTTCGACATACTTCAAGGACGGTCCCGTCGGGCACATCCCCGGTTTCCTCGATATCCGCGGCATTCATTATCCGGGGATCAAAAGGTTTGCCTTCACATGCAATTTCATTCACCCCGAGTTGCTGCAGGGCCTCGTTGATTCGATCAAGACCCATCTGATAGCCTTTTTTCAGTGAATTAATGATTTCAAGCATGTGATTTTTATCGGCTGCTTTGTCAATGAAGATTTTTATCAGCCGGCTCCAATTAGCGTAATTATTCAGCCTGAGCTGACTTTCAGTAGCCGACCGCAATCCAATGAGCATTCGTTCCCGGATATCGATGATAACCCCGATGAGTTCACGCCGGGCCCGGTCATGGGCCTCAAGCTTCAATTCAGATTCACGTTCGGTACGTTCCGCGCGGCCTTCTTCTGCGATGCGCCGGGCATCGCAGAGCGCTTCCTGGTGTGCCTCGAGGAGTCTGTCGATTGACTTGTCCAGCCCGGCCATCGGCGCCATCTTCTCTCTCAGCTGCTTAAACGCACGGCCCTGCAGTTTTATTTCCTGGGTCAACGCTGTCATCGCAGACCAGGTTGAATGCAGATCATAGCCGTCGTCAGTCGGGCCGGCAGTATCCGAATCTCTTCCATCGTGGAACTCGGCGAGCAATTCAGCCGCAACTCCCTCCAAGGGTTTTTCCTCAGCCAGCACATCGTCGAGCCATTTTACGAAGCGCTGTAATATAAGCACCTTAAGCGCTTCCTTTGATTTAGCTTCCATAAAATGTTCATTTAAAGTCGAATGCTCAGGTTGTGAACTTTGATCTTTCAGTTCCAATGTGGTATCCTCTTATGGTGGTTATGGTTACAAGTATTTCTTGTGTTCATCGCTCCTGCATAGCAGCAAACCACATTTCGGGCCCGACAAAGCGCCTGCTTTTCTCTAGATTGTCGAGCAATGTCACCAACGGCGCTTCAGGGTCGGCCGAACGTAGCATAATCCGGGTACGGCTGCACGGATCGCTCAGAATCTTATAGGCATCCCGAACACCTTCAAATTCCTCCGGGCACCTTTCGGGTGGGTATTCTTTGATTTTGTTCAGGTAGGCCGTGCGAATTTCTGATGCATCGGCATCTTGCGACACGCCGAGTATTTTTTGCGGATCTTCGTCCACTAAAAAAAGGTTATCATTTTTCGGCATCGAATGGCCCTCGTGTTATCTTTTTGTATTTAGAATAATCCTTTCATCAATTGCGCTTAGATTGTCTCGATCTGCGCCCGGTACCGGGAAACCAATTGCGGTCACGGTCAGGCAGCGTCCCATCAGCCTTAGCTTCAAACAATTTTAGCTGTATTTGTTCCACCAGCTTTGGGTCTTTTTGCGTTAATTCATGAGGGTCGGGTAAAGAATCATCCAAGGCTTCATCAAATTCCAGGATGTCATCAAAATCATTGTCTTCGTCATCGTTATCAAAGTTTTCGTCATACAATACATTGGGCCTGAATGGGGCATCCCTGTCAGGGCAATTTTTGATTTCACAATATTTACATTGGCTGTCTTCAAGGCCATCATCGTCGGCGTCATCTAAGTCATTAAAAAAATCCATTGACCTGGAAGACGGGTATTCGCGCGCCTCTCTTTCACGTTGCAGCACTTCATTCAGTTCATCGCCCCCCATGGAAGAATTGCCTTCACTGATCATATTATAGAAGATTGAAGACCCGAATGGCGAACCCTTCGCATCCCGGCGCAACTCGATGGCTTCATCAATAAGATCCATATCCCTTTCGCGGCGGGCAAGCTCAACTGCCGCCGTGATGCAATCATCTCGCCGGGTCATCTCCCATGCAGGTAAAGACCTGGCGCGCAAAAGTAAAAATCCTGCCGTGTCGGCTCCGCCTATCAAAAGACCGGCGCCCGCAGCCGAATACGCCAGTTCATAATTATTATTTCGCAATGCCGTTTCTGCAATTATCCGGATATTGGCAGTATCATGCGGGCTGTCTTCGGTGGTTAAAAAGTCGCATATCTTTTTTTCATACTCCCGCGGAATCGCAACAGCAACTCCCATATCATCACCAAGTTTGCAGCCTCTTGCAACCGCCGCCACAAGGTCATGGCCCTCTAACGCCTCGTTGGGATATGCCGGCAAATGGGTCACCTGATCAGAGAGACCACAAGCCCTCAGCAATCCTTGAATAACCACTTTGGCGGTCGGAGAGGTTTCAAACAGTGCAATCAGCTCACCGTTCAAACGGCTTAATTTGGATTTCTGTCCGTCAATCACCGCACATACGGATTTCAATGCCACCAGAAAAGCAGGACGATCCCCTTCGCCGGAATGGGGCAAAACCTCTATTTCCGCAAAATCTTTTTGGGCCAGATGGGTCTTTTTCTGTTTCAAATGGCGGATGGTGGTTGCCGCCAGCAGACGCAGCCGCGCTCTTTTTACATCCGGATCCAATCCATCAAGACGTTCGGCCTTTTCCAAATAGCCGAGGGCCTTTTTGAAAGCGTTTCTTTTCTCGGCCGATTTCATCAAATACAGTAACGGCTGCGTATCATCAGGAATGGCCGTATGCCAGGCGACGGCCACAGCATCTGACTTCTTCCAAGACGTATTGTTATTCTCGGTCCATTCCAGCCATTGCCGAAACGTTTCAGCAGCGGGGTCTATTTCGCCGGCCAGCCGGTACAGATGCTCGGGATAAAGAAAATACGTACCTGAGAGATTTTTTGTATCTTTGCGAACGGCCTCCAAGACGGACCCTGGCTGCCCGTGGTAGTAGGATTCGAATCCTGTAAACCCCATTTCAAAATCCAACCGGTGCCATTCAAGATCTTCAGCCGGCAGCCGTTGCACCAGATCCACCATGTAAAGATAGATCGCCGATACCTCCTTGCTTTTAGCGGAGAACCATCCTTCGTGCAGGGCGTGCTTGCGAAACTCTTCCAACAGCGCACATGCCCAAAGATGTTTACCTTTTATGTCCGCTGCCCGGGCATGCAGCCGCCAGAAATAAGCGTTTTTCAGCGAAGGTCCTCCCAGAGCTCTGTTTACTTCTTCGGCATCAACGCCAAGCATCCAGGAGCGAATAGAGATATGCTGCTTGAGTCTGTCAATAAGTTCGGGACAGGACTGTTTACAGATATTGACGGCATTCCGAGCAGCATTAGACAGTTTGCGCGGTTTATTTGCGGCCAGCGCGCCGTCAAGCTTTCGCAAAGCATCCTGGGTCTTTTTGCTGTTTCCAGTGACTTTTTCAACGAGAAATGATGAGTTTTCACCATGGTTTCCGTTTGATTTGCCCGCAACCATCTCGCGCATTATAGGGACAAGACGCCCTGGCACCGATTCAGGATCAACCGCCCGTAAATACCTCGCGCAAATCTCATCGTCGTGACGATAAAAACAGGCAAGCGCCTTGATAAGCATCTTCCACGGTGCCAGCGGGCTGCGGTGTGAGATCGCCGGCAAAACAAAATCCTCATCCTCAATAAAACCTGATGTCGCCTTTGCAAACGCCTCCGCAACGACCTGAGCGACTGTTTTCAGCGGGTGGCCGGCAGGCAGAACTCCGCACCGGGCCAGCAGGCTGATATCAACCAACTCATTTTTGATTATTTTTTCTATGGCTGTACGCTGTTCCTGTGGTATACTTGGATCGGTTAGTGGCCGTACCAGCTCGTCGATCCTCCCCTGGTGGACGGAAATCACCGCATTTAATTCAATTATACGATGATCCGGGCAATTATATCGTCCCCTTACCAATTCCAACAGTGTTTTGGCTTCAACGTTATAGCCTTTGGCGATCATTTCACGAATTCGGGCAACATAAGCGTCAACAAGGATCATTTCAGATTCTTGCGTCCCAAAACTTTTATGATACAGTTTGGCCTTGCTGACGGCTGCCTTGTTTTTGCCTTTAGATATCAACCGTTTGATCTCGTTTACGGAAGCGGAAACTGCCGGTTGTAGCTTTCCGGAAGTAGGACGGTTGGTATCATTCCTTACGCCCTTTCTCATAGGTTGCACGGCGGATACGCCCTGGCTGAGGGATTTGCGCTTTTTCCTACGCTTTTTCCTTGATGACATTTCCTTACTCCCTTTTGGTTTTGCAATATATGACTTGCATATTGTATGTCAAGAAAATTATAATCACAATATATAGTGTATTAGGCGGTAAATTCCTGCTCTTTGAGTCCGAGCAGCTCCAAAAAGACATAACGATTGTCTTCACCCAATAACGCAGAAGATTTCCAATTCGATTTTGCTCCGGGGATTGGATGTATCGGTGATCCATCGGCAACGGTTTCACCAAAAACGGGATGCGGTAAATGTTAAGACATGGGAAAAAGAGGGGAAATACCCGGATCAATATTATCGGCATCTCGCCGAAATGGGATTTCCGGGTCTTTTAGTGCCCGAGAAGTATGGGGGTGCCGGGGGGGCGATGTTAGATTTGGCCATTCTGTGTGAAGAAATGGGCCGGGTCGGCGTTTCGATTCCGCTGACGCATGTTTCCGCCTGCTGACAATCGATCGTGCACCAGGGCACCGAGGATCAGAAAACAAGATGTTTACCCGATATGGCATCCGGCAAAAAGATCGGTGCCTACTGTCAAACCGAACCGGATGCCGGATCAGACGCCGGGAACATGGCTTCATTTGCTGAAAAAAAGAACGGTTATTTCCTGCTCAATGGTAACAAGGTGTTTATATCCAACGCAAGGATCGCAAGTGTTTTTGTGGTATTGGCCAAAACAGAGCGAGACCTGCCAAAGCCATCCAAAGGGATCGCCATGTTCATCGTCGATCGCGATACCCCCGGGGTCTCCATCGGCAAAACAGAGGAGTTGATGGGGCGGCACTGCTCGAGCCTGGATGAGGTTATTTTTAAAGATGTTAAGGTTCCTGAAGAAAATTTGTTGATTCCGGCCGGGGGTAAAGGGTTCAAGGAGATAATGAATGAGTTCAATTCAGAGCGGTGCGGCAACTCGGCCTTTTGTGTCGGTTTTGCCCAAGGGTCCTACGAGCGTACGCTTCGATATTGCAAGGAACGCGTTCAGTTCGGCAAGCCGATATTCGAGTTACAGGGCGTTCGCTGGATCTTGGCGGAAATGGCCATTAAGATCCAGGCCGCACGTTTGCTCATTTATGATGCCCTGATAAAATCGGAACAAAAAGGGAAAATGATCGCCAAAGAGGCCTCCATGGCCAAAAAATTTGCCAACGAAATGTCGGTTTGGGTCTGCGATCAGGCGATTCAACTCCACGGGGCCTATGGATATACGACCGATTACGAAGTGGAGCGCTATTACAGGGATGTCAGAGGCTGGTCCATGGGCGGCGGCACGACCCAGATGTGTTTAAACCGAATCGCGCATCAGATATTGAAATAATGAAACCATTAGAAAAGAGATCATTATTTATGCGTTCAATCAAACAATTCAGAATGCGTGCCAAGGCGAACCGGTCGAAGTTCGAAATCTGATATTGTATAAATCATTAGCCAGTCAGGTTCAATATGGCATTCCCGAAAATCTATCCAATCTCCTTTTAGCTTGTGGTCTTTGTACTTTGGAGGCAAGGGTGCAGGAATGGCCAATCGTTCAAGAACCTGTTGCAGATTTTTTAAATTTCGACGCTGCTTCACGGCTCTTTTAAGATCTTTTTTAAACTTGGAAGTCGGACGAATCGGGAGCATCAGGCTTTTAGATCTTCAAACATTTTTTCTACGCTGTCGTACCTTTCCCCCTTGCCATCTCTTGCGTCCTGCATTGCCTGGAGCGTATCTTTATTTGGAAGGTGCAAATCAAATGGAATACCCTGATGAGCAATAATCTGTCGATAAAACATTTCATACGCAGCAGAAATGGAAATTCCCAGTTCTTTAAGAATGGCCTCAGCCTTTTCTTTTATTTCCGGTGTAAGTCTTGCGTGGGTCATTGCCGTTTTTGCCATTTCCCCCTCCCTTTTTTGTATACCAATATGGTACACATCGGTAATTGATTTGTCAAGATACTTAGGTTAACGAATTTGTCAATATTTTTATATGGAAAACAACCTCGTACCGATATCAGCACTGCGATACTTGGTTTTGGCAAAAGCGCCAACATGAAACGAATTGCCATGTTTCGATCCGGCAGTCGACCCACCGCTTATCACCTATTTTGGCACCCGGTGAAAATACAAGATACGCAAAATTTATCTTCTATGAACGTATTTGTTTTTCTGGTGAACGTGATAGGCATGTATCTTGATTTTTTATAGCACGCAGAAGCTCCCACCATCGGGGTTGCGAGGTTAGTAGGCGAATCTAAACAAAAGATAGAAAATCCCTACGATCGAAGATTCCAGATCAACCGATAAAGAATCCGAAAGGCATTCTGAAAAAATAGCCGCCAAATTGAGAAGGGTTTCATTTAAGCGGCGGTGATTTTCTTTCAGATCTTAACAGCATCGTGCATACCAGGGTCGCAGGGCATCACAAAATTCGCAGGGGCAGTCCTCGGTGAGCCAGCATTTGAGCACGACGGAGCGATCGTCGGATTTGGATTTAAAGGTGGCGCCAGATGCTTAATCATAGGCACAAAGGGGATGGAAAAGTTCATCATTGACATCAATGACAGCTTCGTACCCGATTTCCTGATAAACAATGAGAACTTTGCCTGTGGCATCGATAGGAGTTTCGTCGTTATTGATATAGACGGTCGGCATGTTTTACTTCTTTGTCATAATAAAATGGTGCTAGGTAGATAAATCAATATATCAGATTCGCACCCCCCCTTCGACAAGCATCTCATCATTGAAAAGGAAAGCCGGCCACGCAAGGGTTTGCGGCTCTGGCTCCCGCCACCACTTTATCGGCAACGACATCCGATGGGTGCACTCAAACCATTTACGACGAACTTGGCACCGCGTTGGACCTGTTTCAGAGCATTATTGCAACTTGGGCCGGCACCTGTTTCTGTGACGCAAAAAAATTTAATAGAAAACCGCTGCGGATATGGATCATTGACAACCTACGACCAAATAGAATATGATTGTAATCAGACAACGACAACAAGATGATTCGTCTGATGTTTAAAAAAGGGTAGTAAGATGACCACCACGACACGAAATGCCATCCTTGACGCCACTGAGAAGATCATGTTTGCAAAGGGGTTTACCAACGCCACCATCGCGGAGATTGCATCCACCGTGGGTGTGGTGGATTCTGTTATATATCACTACTTTAACAATAAAGAAGAAATCCTTTTTGCAATCATTGATTATAAATTAAAGGCACTTAATGAATTATTAGCAAACCAGCTTGAAGGGATTTTAGATCCCATCAGTCGCTTACGGAAGCTCATCTGGTGCTACCTGGATTACTCCGACAACAATTTAGGCTATACCAGTCTCTTGATGTATGACTGCCTGCGCAATAAAAGCTTCTTTAAGCATTCGGCCTATCAAGAGATGCGGGCATATGCGGCCATCATCCTGTCAGTTTTAAATGATGGGGTGGAGAAGGGCGTTTTTCAAAAAGATTTGGATCTGCGGGTTGTCCGGGAAATGATCATCGGGCTGATGAACTTTGAAAACCTTAATTGGCTGTTGACGGATGAAATCGACAAGGTTACCCCGGATTTGGATGATATAATGAATCTTCTTTTACCAATTCTGATCCTCAAAGCCAGTAAAGACATGCATCGCTCTAAACCGGAAAAGATATTGGCGGCCGCACAGGAAATCTTTGCCGCCAAAAGCTATCCGGAGGCAAGTATCGTTGAAATTGCACGAAAAGCGGAAGTTTCCGAGGCGACGATATACAAGCACTATAAAAGTAAGGAAAACCTGGTCGCTTCAATCGCCGACAAATATCATAATGAACTGCTCAGCAACTCTATGGAACTGCTAAACCCCGAATCTCCTTTAAAGCGTCTGCGTAGCGTGTTTCTATTCCATTTGATGGACATGTGGTCAAAATTGGATCAAATGCAAATTTTTATTAATCATGTTTTTTACAATTTGCATTTTCGCGACACACACCATGTCTTCTTTCACCAATACAGCGAAATTCTTTATCCCATTCTAGAGGAAGGTAAACGCAAGGGCGAATTCCGTAACGATATCAATAACCGGGTATACCGAAACCTGGTATGGGGATCATTTGGAAGTTTACCACTGCGCTGGCTTCGCAAAGAAGGGGAAATCGCCGCCGAGAAATTGCCCCAGATTCTCCGTATCGTTAAATTTCTTCTGCAAGCTGTGGTTACAGAGGATTTTGCCCATCACATTTAAGTTGTTGCTTATTCGATCTGCGTTCTAAGTTGATAATAGAATATAGTTTTAGTTTCTAAATATCGACATTGTTTTGAACAGAGATCTGTTATATATGTTAAAAAATTTAATATCAGCATGTTATTTGATTAAAAGCTTATTCTTATTGCAGCCTGAGATCTTAGAGGTTTGAGGTTTAACTGCTGCCCAATTTTGGATTAAAAATAAAAATATCCGCTCTTTGCGAATCTGCTTTGAAAGTCCTTAGTACTTATAATTATTTGTTATAACATATAATTTAATTAATATGACGCATATTCAAAAATGGAAGGATAAATTGAAATAGAACTAAATTTATACTTGACATTAACTAAAATTATATTCTATAAAGATGACTCCATATTAAATCCCAAACCAAACCATAGAGGAGTTTTGAAATGGCGCTGAAACGCAAAGCCGCTTTTGTGGATCTAAGCACCGGTGAGGTCGAAATCAAAGAAATCCCCCAGCAGCTTCGGGAGCTCTATTTGGGTGGAAGAGGGATCGACATGTATCTGCTTTACAACCTTCTTGCGCCTGGCATCGATCCCCTTGGGCCGGACAACGTGTTTATTGTAAGTGCCGGTCCCTTGGCCGGAACTCCGGCCCCCTGCCCGTCCCGATGCCATGTGGCCGGCAAGTCTCCCCTTACCGGCCTAGTAGGATGTTCCAACATGGGCGGTTTCTTTGGGCCGGAACTGAGATTTGCCGGATTTGATCATGTGATTGTACACGGCAAGGCCGCCCAGCCGGTTTATCTCTGGATCAAGAATGGAGCGATAGAAATCCGCGACGCGGCTCACCTGTGGGGTGTGGATGCGACCGAAAGCCAGGTCAATATTCGGAAGGAACTGGGCGATCGCGAGGTCAAATCACTGACCATCGGGGCCGCCGGTGAAAATCTGGTGCGCTTTGCCTGTGTACGCAGCGGGATGAAAAATGCCGCCGGGCGCACGGGGATGGGTGCCGTAATGGGTTCTAAAAACATGAAGGCGATTGCGGTGCGGGGCACGATGCCGATTGAAATTTCCAATCCCGAAGCCGCCTTAAAAGACCTAAACGATTTAATCGAGGGATCCAAGTCTTCAAAATATGTTGAGATATTCACCCGTTTCGGCACGCTTTTTCTGTTTGACTCCATCAACTCCACCGGAATCATGCGCACGCGCAATTTTCAGTTCAACCAGCTCGTCGATTCGGAAGAGGTGGAAGCCGAGGGATCCGAAGAATTCTCGACCGGAATGGCGGCCTGTTTTGGATGCCATTTGCACTGCCGTCATAAATACACCCTCGACAAGGGCCCCTGGAAAGGTCAATTTGCCGAAGGGCCGGAATTCGCCAGCACGGCTGCACTCACCGCCTTGGTGGGGAGCAATAAGATCCAGGGCGCTTTGGAAGGGAATCACCTGGCAAACACGCTTGGGCTGGATACCATCGAGACCGGCAGCATGATCGCCTGGGCCATGGAGCTGAACGAAAAAGGCCTTCTGCCCCAGGAATTGATTGGTAGCCTGGAGCTGGAGTGGGGCAACACCCAGACGGTGAGCCAGTTGATGCAGGATATCGCCCACCGCCGCGGGCTGGGGGATATACTGGCCGAGGGACCCAAACGGGCCATCGAACGGCTCGGCCCTGAGACGGCCTACTATAATATTCAGGTAAAGGGGATGAGCTGCAATGTCTCCGATGAACGTCCGGTTCCCTCCCTGGCCTTGGGGATCGCCACTGCAACCCGGGGGGCCGACCATTTAAGAAGCCGATGTGCGCTCGATCTTTATCATCTGCCCGAAGGGGTCTTGGAGAAGGTGTATCGGCGCGAAGGGATGAGCAGCGATTTTCGCGATTATAAAGGCAAGGCCTGGATGGTTTTCTTTACCGAAAACAATAAAAGCACCATGGACTGTCTGGGTATCTGCATGTTTTCAGGCGCGGGGCTCTCCCCGAACCTGGCCGCCCCGGAAGACTTCGCCCGCATCATTGATAATATTACCGGCATCAAACTCACCTACAACCAATTCATGGAGATCGGCGAGCGCATCACCAATATCGAACGTCTCTTTAATATAAGAGAGGGCGCATCACGCAAAGACGACTACCTCCCGGATCGCTATTATGACGAACCGACCGCATTGGGCCCGGAATCGACACGCGGTCTGAAAATCGATCGCAAAAAATATGATGAGATACTGGATGAATACTATGAATTTCATCGCTGGGACAAAGACGGGAATCCGACACCGAAGACGTTGAAACGCCTCTCCTTGGATCAGGAACCGTCGCATTTGCTTTGTCCTTCTGAAATCCTAAATGGAAGGTACAAAAAAACAGCCTAAAAAGGAAAAAGAGATGTCCAAGACTTTAGTCCTCGATCATACCTTATGTACCAACTGCCGATTGTGCAGCGTGGTCTGTTCGGTGAAAAAAGAAGGTACCAGCGATCTTACCCAGGCTCGCATGCAGATTGTTGCCAATGAGATGGCGGGGGTCTATCTTCCCGTATTCTGCCGGCATTGCGAAGATCCGCCCTGTGCCGCAGTCTGCCCGGTGGAGGCTATCACGCGCGACGAGATTAGCGGTACGGTAGTGCTGGACCACGATGAATGCATCGGTTGCGAAGAGTGTGTTACCGCCTGCTCTTATGGAGGCGCCACCTGGCACGATCAAACTGAAAAGGTGCTGCGTTGCGATCGTTGCGACGGCGATCCGGAATGCGTGAAATTCTGCTTCAGCCAGGCGCTCACTTACGATAACAGTGACGCTGAACACGAAAAGCAAGCCCGCGATGCGGCCGAGCAGCTCCTCTCGACCATCATAGAAACGGTTGGCGCCTAAAAAATGCTTCTGAATATCGAATTATCCGGATTTCCTGATTTAAAACGTGCCGCAGGCGCCAAAGTCTTTAGTGTTACGATTGATGGCACCACATTTGGAGATCTGCTGTCACATTTGGAACAAACATACGAAAAGACAGTACAGAAATCATTTATGGACGATCAGGGAAAATTAGGATTTCATGTTCGCGTGATGTTGAACGGCAAAGAAAATATTCCCCGGGACAATCTCACATATCCGCTTACAGATGGGGATCGGGTGACATTTTTGATGATGATTACGGGAGGATGATCCCAGGTGAAAGAGAGGCCCTTAAATGCATGAACAGAAACGATCCAAAAGCTCGGTACGATGCCTTAATTGCTTCGAACGCTTTTCACCGCCCGAAGAAGCGAAGACTGCCACCTGTCCCGGCTGCAACATCGAATGGCGGCTCTTTTGGCTGTCACCGACATCGGTGAAGATCAGAGGGCCTCTATGGTCTAATTTCAAAGAAGATCTGGGGAAAGATAACGGCCAATCCTCGTCGCAAAACACAACCTAACGATTTTAAGTTGGTTAAACCTTAAACAATACCCGACTTGCTTATTTTTTCAATTAAGACCGGGCCCGACGACCGGCCTGTTGGACTAAAATGCCGGCTCACCGAGGACTGCCCCTGCGAATTCTGCGATGCCCCGCGACCCTGCTATGTGGGGTGCTGTTAGGAGCTGCGAGACAATCTCATCCGCTATCGTTTAACTGTCTGATAACCAATCAATCGTTATCGGTCTACGATTGCGAATATCCGGTTTAGGACGGTCAAGGCAGACGCGACAGGGGAACGCGGGGATGTTTGCTCCATTTGTCTGTTTTATACATGGGCGTGTCGACATCGACGTCAGACCAGGGAACCAGCTGGCGCAGGTATCCTTTGGTCGTCGCCTTTTCCATCAACTGGGTTACACCATGGATGACGGTCTCTCTGGCCCGCGCCGCATCTTCAGTGTAGTCCGCTTCGATGGCCCCTTTGGGGCAAATGATTTCACATAACAGACAATTCACACACCGCCCCGGATGACGGAACAGGGGCGGTTTTTGGTTGAAATCGATGGCTCCCATGGGGCACTTTCTTTCACACAGGCGACATTTGGGATAGGTGCAATTCTCCATGTTGAGCCGCATGGGGATGTTGGCTACATGCAGCCGCCCGCGTGCACGGCCGAATGTTTCCGGAATGAGCTCGATCTCGCCGTTAGCGATTCTCTGACTCTGGTCCACGACTTTTTTCCCGTATTCAAAGGCTTCCGACAGATCCAACTTATCCGGGTGACCATCGGTGGGGTACGGTTTGGGATACTGGGGCATCCACATCTCGCCGTACCAGCTCTGAGAAGCGATGACGGTCGCTTCTTTTAATTGCAACGCTTTGGCCATATGATAGAAAGTACCACCCCGATCGGCGCAGTGGGTGGCAAACATAAACCAATGTCTTTCCGGTGTAGACGGCATGGCCTGCTGAAAAATCCTGACGGGTTCGGCCTCGGCAAACCCCCAAACCGGTGTTCCGATTCCCACCAGGTCATATTCTTTGAGCTTTGACATATCCGCGTCTTTGAGTTTAACGAGGTCGCACTGCCGGTTGGCCGCCAGAACCCCTTCATAGATGTGTTCCGAGACCTTTTTTGTGTTCCCCGTCAACGAAAAATAAATTACGGCACATTTCATGATGAAGTATCCTCTTCTTTCGTCTTAATGCTTTAGTCCTTCTCTGATGTTAAAGCCCTTTTTTGCCTTCACTCATATCGCGCTTCAGAGAGAGACCGGAATCGGGCTCTTTGTTCTCACCCGCTTCGCTTTATTTTTTCCCGTTATTCGCCGATGCCTCTTTAAAAGAAGCATCTTCGCTATCCGTCAAGATCCCCCTCTTTACCAAATCTTCGGCGACATAATCCATGCTCAGTTCCTGCAGGGTCTCCCTGGTGGGGATCCCTTCATCATTAAAACCCCTAAACTTGTAGTAGGTACTCAGAAGCTCCTCTTCATACTCGGGAAACCTTCTCTTCCATGTGTCTTTCGGCACAGTTTCGTCTTTTCTGCGCATCCCTCTTCTTGAATTAATGGCCCTAATCAACGTTCGATTCCTTTTGGCTGCTTGCTTTAGCTTTTCCGTATCCATATCGATCCCGGCCCCGGCCGAAATAAATTTCGGGTAATTGTAGAGATGATACGCAGGCTTCTGGTTGAATGACGACAACCCGGCACACACACCGGTGGCGTCGTCGATGTAGTGCATCATTTCCATCCAGTCGACAATTTCGCAACACATTTCGGTTGTCGGGTAGTAGGGGTTTGAGTTTAGTCCACGCATATCCCAGTCCACATACCATTGTTTAAACTTTTCATCGGGGACTTGGAACCAATCCTTGACAAACTCCTCCCTCACCTCTCGCGTAGAAAAAGGATGCTGGGGGAACTGACCTTCGATTTGGGTGATGCAGTTCTTCTCGCCGGTAGTAAACATCAGGAAATATAAAGGATTCAACATTCCCAACTTGATACCGCCCGCATTATGTTTCTTAATGCTGGTATGCTCGTAAGCTTCTGCCCCCTTGCCAATCTGACGAGCTGCCCAATAAGAACCGTTGGCCAAGGCATCTCCTATCCCTTCCCGCCGGACAATCTTGTCAAGTAAATAGTAGAATCTGCCTTCACTGTCCTCGGGCATCCCGGGGCAATCTTTATCGGACAGGATGCCGTCTTCGTAGAGTTCAATCGCAAAGGCAATCACTCCCGGTGCGGTCATAGCATCCACGCCGTAATCCGTGCCTTGTTGAGCGATCCTTAAGCTAAATTCAAAGTCTGAAAAGGCCGCAAAAGCCCAAACCATTATCGTAAAGCATTTAATCATGTACGCCGGCTGCCCCGGAGGCTTAATTACCCCCCCACATTGCATCGGGCAGTTGTAACAACTGATCATCCGCTTGCGCATGCTTTCATTGCTCTCCGCCCACGCGCGTTCGACTTCCTCGTTCCAGTAATCCTTTATGCGAACGCGTGCGTTTCCCCATGAAACAAAATTGGCGTGCCACTCATGATCATGGTTTCCTATCGTATCCGGTATCCCGAGGCGGGAGTTACAGGCCGGTGTCTCCGGAACTGGGTTTTTTTGTCGGAATTCTACATATTCCCACATTTCTTTGCGAAGTTCCATGAATTCAGCCGGTCGCGCAATATGGACGTCCTGTGTTCCACGAACAGCTATCGCCTTTACCCTCTTGTCTCCCATAACGGCCCCTAGGCCGCCCCGGCTGGCACTGGACCGGTCATGCTCGATGGAAGCATAATAAACCCTGTTTTCGCCGGCCAGGCCGATAGCAGCCACCTGGGCTTTCGGCTCATTCAATTCCTGCTTGATAAGTGTTTGAGTTTCAACAGCACCTTTACCCTGCAGATGCGCGGCATCTCGTATTTCTACCTTGCCATTGTTTATCCACAAATAGACCCAATCGGGGGATTTTCCGCGAAGAATCACTTTGTCGTAACCGGCATGCTTTAATTCCGGTGCCCAATATCCCCCCATCATTGAAAATGCAAACAACTCGTTCTCAGGAGAAATGGAAGTAACAATAGTGCGATTAACTCCGATAGCAGGTGTGCCACATAAAAGACCGGAGCCGAATATCAATAAATTATCAGGAGAAAAAGCATCCACTTCAGGTGGAATCCTTTCCCACATGATCTTGGCATTCGTGCCTAGCCCCCCCAGGTAAAGCTCGCAATCTTTCGGGTCAGTCGCAACTTTCTCAATGTTTCCCCGGGTCAGATCTATCTCTAAATTAAACCCTGTCTCTGCGTACCTCATTTTTTTCTTCTCTATATTGTCCGAGACGTCAATTTAACGTTTGCCGCCACTCATGATTTCAGCCATCACATTCTTGTATTCCTCTCCGCGCACAAAATCGAGCCGGCGCACACCCAATGGGTCGATTTCATCACGGATATGGCGCAGTTCCGTATCGGTTGGCGGATCCATACCGGGCAGCGGTTCCGGGATGATTAAATCGAAACCGGTATTCGCCTGGACATGCTCCACCGTAACGCCGGTGTGAACTGATTTTAATCGGGCCTTACCGGTTTCAGGGTCAAAATCGATGGCACATAGATTGGATAAGATTTCGATGGGAGCACCCCATTTGGCAATTCCTTCTCTGCGTTCCTTACCATATCCGACCCCGGAGATGAAATCGACTTTTTCCACAAACACGCGCCTATTGTGATTGGGCACGAAATAAAGCGTGCGAGGCTGATTTACGGTATTGTCCGGGACATTGCGGGAACCGACAAAAACCGCCGCAGGTTTGAACTTATCCCCCACCATCGACAAGTTCATATAACCGTTTTGATCAACCTGGACCGGCTGCATGATGATAAAGTATTTGCCGCGGACCACCAAAGCGAAAACATCATCCATGGTCAGAAGAGTTTCAATCAATTCAGGCGGCGGATTGCCGGGCATAAACGGAAAGCGATATTGACGCATAACGGCAAATCTGCTTTTGGCATGACCCAGTAGAGATAAGCGCGGGGCATACAATTCTTTGGCCAAGGCCAGGCCCACCAATCCGCAAGGACCGGTGGCGAGTACGGCGAAATCGTCATCCGGGTTAAAAGATCTGGCTATATAGCAGGCAATTTGCTCTTCAATCGTAAAGTTTGCCATCGTTATCAAACTCCTTCCATCATTTCCTGTAGGTAGTTTTCAAAATCGGATTGATCTTGGGTGGCACTGCCATATTTCGCAAATTGTTTGGCATCGTATGGATAGTCCGGATAGCAGTCACACGGGAGTGCGCCTTGGGGTGCTTCACCCACCTTATCCACCCAGGAGCTCAGTATCGTGTTGTCCTGGATTTCTCCCACGGGGACAATTTTTTCGGCACTGATAATGACGTTTTGCGCTGCCCGCAAAAACAGACGATCTAAGTAGGGTTCTCCGGTGATTTTGGCATTGCCCAACTGATCGGCTTCGTTGACGTGGATCAGAGCATAATTGGGTGAGCAAGCAGGCATGGCCACAAGCGTTTCATTGGAATAGGGATCTTGAAAGGTCTTGATTTCGGGGTTGATGGTGAGGATGTCGGTGCCGATCCCCCCCCGCAGCGGATAAAAGGGAAGCCTTTCGGCGGCAGCCTTGAACTGGCAGATAAACATGTATTCGGAAAGCTCCTTCATCTCGACGCTGCCGTCCATGCGGGCGCGGTTGTAATTGCCCGGCCGTCCCGGTGCGCCTTCGAAGCTAACGAAGCCGAACACCGCCGTTTTGACCTTGCCGGCGCCGATCAACAGGTCCAGGTCCATTCCGGCAAAAGATAAAATGGTCAAATCTTTGACCGCTGAACGCACAATTTCGCGAATCAAGGCCATCGGTTTTCGAAAAGATCCCCATCCGCCGATGACGATGGAATCGCCGTCGGCAATGTCTTTAATAGCATCTGTGAGTTCTACGCGTTTGTCGATCATGGTGTTTACGCATCCTTTCACTAAAAAGTTTACTGACTCGCGTTAGCGACGACAATTTTTCTCTGCAAGGTCTGCAGAGAAAAATATTAGTCTGTGCTCGTCTGTGTGTGTCTGTGGTGATTAGAAATTTTTAGTAAACCAACTTATTGCATCAAACTTGGCAGCCACAAAGAGATTTGCGGAAAAACCATAAAAAGTGCCATACACAACAATAAAACGAATAAGAATGGCAGGGCGCCCATGATGACGACATCGATACCCAGCTTTTCGTCAATCGCTTTAAGTACATATAAATTAAGGCCCACCGGCGGTGTGATCATTCCGATCTCGACATTCAGAGTCATGATGATGCCGAACCAGACCGGGTCGAAGCCAAGGGAGGTGATGATTGGAAAAACCAGCGGTACCGAAAGGACCAGGATGGCGGTAGGATCCAGAAAGCAGCCCAAGAAAATCAGGACCAGGTTGATGAGGATCATAATCCACCAGCGGCCGACTCCTAAATTTAGCATGAATTCCACCAGGGCCTGCGGGATGCCGATGTAATTCATGAGAAAGGCCATGAAGCTGCCGCCGATCATCAGAAACATAATCGCACAGGTGAGCCCGGCAGACCTAATAAGCGCCGGTTTTAGCTTTCCCAACTTGAATCTTTCGCCAATCAGCAAAAATACAAAAGCCCCTGAGGCACCCACCGCCGCGGCTTCGCTGGGGGTGGCAATCCCGGCGTAAATCGAACCCAGTACAAACAGGCACAAGGCCAAAATGGGCCCCACACGCTTGAGGGCAACGAAGCGCTCCTTCCAGGTGATGGTTTCTTCAATTTGCGGCGCGATGGACGGATCGATTTTGACCATGATAATCACCGCAACCGCCAGTGCCAGGGTCAGGACGATTCCGGGAATGATGCCGGCAATGAACAGTTTGCCGATGGATGTGCCGCTCAGCAGGCCATAGATGATCATACACAGGCTAGGCGGGATCATGATGCCGATTGTGCCGGCGGTAGCGACGACACCGGCCGCCAGTTTCTTGCTATACCCCCTTTCGCTCATGCCGGGAATGGCCACCATCCCGATGGTGGCGGCGGTTAAAGGACTCGATCCGGAAACCGCCGCAAAGCCGGAGCAGGCGAAAATGGAGCTGATGGCAAGTCCGCCAGGAAGCCAGTTGAACCATTTGCGGGCGGCCGAAAAGGCGTCGTCGGCCATCCCGGAAACGACAATGAGCTCGGCCATCAGAACGAAAAGCGGTGCCACCAGAAAAAGGAAGCTGGTACTCATATCCATGCCGATCTGTGCCAGTTGAAACAAGAGGACGGGATCGAACCATGTAAAGATACCGGCGACAACGATGGTGCCCATGGCAAAGGCGATGGGATAACCCAATGATAGAAGGAGTAAAAGAAAGACAAAAACCAGGATTCCCATTAAGGTCATACTCATCGCTCAGGACTCCTTTTGGTCTGGGTGTGCTATAAGTTGGGAAAGCCCTTTGATCAAACATGAAAAAAACAGAATGGCACAGCCCAAAGGCATCATGAGCAATGGATAGCCCAGGGGCGTCTGCGTTTCAATCGTTACCCAATCCAGTTTAAAGGCGGTGGAAACCAGGCGACAGGACTGCCAAAAAAGGATGGCCGTGAAGGCGGCACCCAAAAAGGAGTTGAAAATATCCAGTTTTTTTTGAGTCTTATCGCTGAAACGCATGGCGATGAAATCGACTTTGATGTGCATGTTATTTTGGAGAACAAATCCCAAAGGTAGAAAGGTAATAAACATGAGCATGAAGCCCGAGGTTTCGGTAGTCCACATCGGGGGGCGGTCAAAACCGTAGCGCATGATGACCGCATAGAGCACCACGAAGTCCATGATAATTACGGCATATCCGGCTAGAAAGCCGGCGCTGGAATTGAGTTTGGCGATGACTTTGGCCGCCCAATGAAGAATGCTTTTCATCATGAGGTCAACTCCCACAGTTGGTGACGTTTATAAAACCAGCACACATAACAGGTCGTCATTGCGAGAGTGTCAGCCCGCGGCAATCTCACCCTGATTGAGCGAAAGTTTAGGTTACACCTCGCAATGACGTTGTAGTCAGGCGCCTATTGGTTTTTTACTTTTAAAATGACATCCATCAACTCCTGCCCCAGCGGGCCGCTGTGTTTGCTTACCTCCGGTGAAATTTTCGAAAAAAAGTCTTGAAAGACCTTATATTCCTCCGGTGTCAAGACATAGTAGTCGGTTAAACCAGCCAGTTTTTTCTGTAGTTCATCCTCCTGTTTGCGACCGTAATCCCATGAAAACAGTTCCGCGTCTTTGCCCGCTTGAAGGATAATCTCCTGATACTTCTTATCCAATTTGTTGAATACATTCATGTTCAATCCAAACACAACATAAGCGCCCATGGAATTAGGAAATTCGGTAATATATTTGTGCACCTCATAAAGCTTAAAGACATCGATCAGCATGTTGATCGTAAGGACGCTGTCGATGATCTTCCTCTGAGCCGACGTATACAGTTCAGGGGGCAGGATCATCATGGGCGTCGCGCCCCACATCTTTAATGCCTTTGTAATCCAAACACCGGGCGCCCGGATCTTTACGCCTTTAAAATCATCCGGTTTTTTAAGATGCTTGCTGTGATGCGAATAGGTGACACTTTTGTAAGTGTACATGTTGCCACAGTTTTGGAGGCCTTGTTGGGCAAAGATTTTATCCATCACGGGCCGGATGGCTTTAGCCATTTCAGGATATTTATCCGGTGCGGCATTAACCATAATTTCAAGGATATTCAGAGGTTTGACGCGGCCCGTGAGAAAAGTTGACACAACCGTATAGCCGTCCGCCACCCCCTGCTGAGCAGCTGCGAGAATACCAGGCCCCTTTGCGATGGTGTCATAGAAAAATTTCAGTTCAACCGCACCGTTGGTGCGCTCCTTGATGAGTTTGGCCCAGTGAGCAGTGGTGGCATTAATAAAGACATAGGGCGGGAATCCTTGATGTGCGATTTTCAGCACAATCGGTTTGTCCGCAGCGTTTGCCGCCGTAAAGCCGAATACGATGCAAAGCGCTACGATTAAAATACTCCATTTTTTCTCAAAAGTGTTGATACTCTGCATGATAGAACCTCCTTTTTGTTTGGCCAGACAACGGGTTGCCTGTGCGGTTTAATATTTTAAAACGGAATAGTTTCCCTTAACGCCAAAAAAAGGCTTCGTAAGGCTTGACCGCTTTGTCTAAATCATTCACCACGATGGTGAGTCCGTAAATTCCTTTGATCATTTTTATCACCTCCTATGAGCCAAATTCATACCGTAAAAAAGGACGCATCGAATTCGGCGTTATCGGCATACTTTTTTAGAAAAACAGCCGGGAATTCTTCGAGATTCATCAAATGGCGATCATCCAGCTCGACACCGGCCTGCTTAAAGGCCCGTGCAATCGACTTGGGCTGCGGGGGGCAGCCCTTTATGGCAACCATTTCCTGAATGTTAGGGTCGTCGCGGTTCAACTCGTACATGCATTTGCCCAATAAAAGGGTTTTTTTGTGTCCCGGGGTTGGTCGCATCAATTTGCCGGATAGAACCTCCACATCATCGTATGGTTGGCCGGACCAGGCTTTTTGAATGCCCCAGGCGGTAAAAGCGAACAATAGGTACATAGGGTTGCATCGTATTGGCGGTAGGTCAGCCCCTTGAATCCTTTTTTGGCAAAGGCCAAAGGGAGCGTCCCTTCGTCGTTGTAGGGAAAGGCATAGGAGTGGAATGAGGCGTTCGCTTCAATATTTTCCCCTACCGCCTCAAGATCGGATAAATCCAGGGCACGCCCCCGGTCATGGGCGGCATGCACCAGGTGGGGAATATCCTTGGGATCATAACCCAACAGCCGCGACCCGACCATGTCGGCTGATAGAACATCCGCCGAGGCCACCAGCAAATTGCTACGCCGCGCATTGCCGGTAAACAGCGGCCCGTACTCCATTGTATAGATACCGTCAATCAGGGTGAGAGAGGGGGGTATTCTATTTGCCAGGCGTGCGATCTGATAATCCAGATCGATTTCGCCATGTTGCTCATGGCACTTCTTGCGCGAAGGGATATCTATCATACCCTTAAGGTTTTTTATACCCAAGGTGACCTTGGCCTGGCTGTGGGTTTTGAGAACCGGCAGATTGACGACAAAGTCACTTTCGAGAATATCGGAGTTATAATTGAGAACCACACCGGCCCCCAAATCCAGTTCCACAAAAGGACGCTCCAGGATGTTGATATAATTAATCCCGTAGCGTTGTTTTAGAATTCCGTAACCGAGGGATTCAAAGGCATGCGCATAGGTCTGGGTATCCTTGGGTTTAAGGGTCACCCCACCTTCGGCAATCGTAATGTCATCGATGCCGCGCTCCTTTAGAAGGATTATCATATCCTCGATCACACGGGAAGTTGTCACGACCCCCCACTTGGGAAAGTCGACCTGACGTGTCCAGGTCACGATATTCGGTTTGATGATGACTTTGGCTTGGTGCGGCAGGTGGTCCAGCCCCTGGGCCAACTCGACCGCACGGCGCACCGAATCTCCTGCGCTTTGATAACGGATGATGGAAACGATGCTTTTCTGCATAAGGCTTTAATTTTCCTTTGATTATCCGGTGGCCTGGGTTCGGAAAGCATCCGATGGCTGAATCAGTTCCACCTGTACACCATGCAACGATTTGGGATGAATGAAGTTGACCTTGCCGAATTTGCCTTCCGCGTTTTGGGGCATTATAAACTGGAGGGCCGTATCGCGGAGCTTTTCAACCTCGGAATCAACATCATCGGTTTCGAGAGAAATCAGCAGAACACCCTCTCCTCTGCTTTTTAAAAAATTGGCAATCACGCTGTCATCTGTCTCAGATGCGATCAGGGAAATATTTACTCCGCCCACAGCGAACCCCGCCCCCTTCAGTCCGGGAAACGCAAAATCGTCCGAGCTGGTGTACCGCGCTTTGACACCTAAGATCGCTTCAAATTTTTCCACCGCCGCACCCAGATCCTTAACCGCAATGTTGATTCCGAAAACTTTTTTAACCATGTTTATTTCTCCTTTTTGAGTTATATCTTCCCTTCAGCTTTGAGTGTCTGGGTAATCCGTTCGCGCAGGCTCTTCTTTTCGAATTTACCCACCTTGGTGACCGGCAATTCATCGAGGAATTCCAGACGTTCGGGCAGCTTGAATTTGGCAATTTGGCGTTCGTTCAACAAAAATTTCTGCAACTCTTCCAGTGTGAAGGTTTCACCTTGGTGCGGAACCACAAAAGCACAGATGCGCTCGCCCAACACCTTGTCCGGCATTCCCACCGCGGCCGCCTGATATACTTTGGGGAACTCGACGATATGCGCCTCAACTTCTTCGGCGTTCACCTTTTCGCCACCGCGATCGATGCAGTCTTTGATGCGACCGGTCCAGAGCATGTTTCCCTTTTCGTCCAGCGTGACCAGGTCCCCGCTGCGATAGTAACCGTCCGGCGTGAAGGCTTCTTTGTTGCGTTCGGGTGCTTTATAATAACCCCGGATCGTATAGGGGCCGCGGCAGATCATCTCACCCTTCTCACCCACCGGCAGCTCGTCCCCCGTGGCAACATCGAGGATTCTCATTTCGTCGGCTTCCGAAACCGGCCGGCCCTGGGTCTTGTATCTTATTTCGGGTGGATCATCGTGCCGGGTCCAGGCGATCACGCCTTCCGCCATCCCGAATACCTGAATGGCGTCACATTGAAACAGGTTCATCAGATCTTCCCACGCGAATCCCAGGAGGAGTTTAACCGAACGGGTGTCGTATTTTTTTTGAACTTCATCGGGCAATTCTAATATACGCAGGACAGCCGGCATGGTGGCCAAAATATTGACTTTGTTCTCTTCGACGGTCTTTAAGATCGCTTCCGGCGCCAGCGACGGCGTCGGGACCATCGCACCCCCTTTAAGGTGGCAAGGAATAATTCCGCAGACCATAGGAAAATTGTGCATGAGGGGTGCGGGCATAAACAGGCGTGTGTCAGCATTAAATCCCTGGGCTTCGGCACAGCATTTGGCGTTGTAATAATAATCGTTGTGGGTACGGGGAATGATTTTGGGGGTTCCGGTAGTACCGCCGGAAAGCTGGAATATGGCCGGTTCCATGGGATCGGGCCGATAGGCTTTCAGTTCGATCCGCGCTTGATCCAAATCGATATCCTGCTCAATAACTTCGGTAATCGAAACCATTCCGGATCTTTGCGGCGGCAGGCCGGCGGTGAAGACGAATTCCATACTGGGAACCGCTTCCCGGATCTTGTCGGCAAATTCCTCAAAATCAAAATCCTTGAGCTTGCCGGCCGGAATGGCATGCACCCGGGCTTCAGCCTGTTGGGCGATATTGTTGATCTCCGACCATCGATGCGTGGGCAGCGTGGCAATCGGAATGGCACCGATCTTGAAACAGGCATACACCATATAGATCAACTCGGGACCGTTCAGGAGTTGCATCACCACCCGGTCGTAGGTTTTCACTCCCATCTTAACCATGCAATAAGCCAGCCGCGTGACATATTCGTCCATCTGCTGGTAGGTCACCTCCCGGCCCTGGAAAGCAATGGCGGGCCGGTCTCCGTAATTTGTCACCCATTCATCGATGTGATCGCTGAACGGCAGGTCTTCCCAGTAACCCTTTTCTTTATAGAGCTTGACGAATTCATCCGGCCAAGGAACGCATCCTTCCATCATTTTTCGACCCCCTTTCGTTTTAATGCCTTAGTTGTTCTCTGATATTCTGGAAATGGCATCCTTTATCTTCTGCAATCCATATTTGTCTGCCAGTGCTTCCAATCCGATCTCCAATTCCTCCTTCCTTTCTTGATCCTCGACTTCCGCTTCCCTTACTTCTAAAGTCAGCGCTTCAACATGGCACCACTTAACACACAAGGGTTCTTCTTCGCCCTCACACATATCGCACTTCAGAGGTAGGCCGGAATCTGGCTCTTTGAACTCTTCCCTGGATGGGCAGGAAGCTCGGCAGAATGCACATTCGTCATATTCCTTACCATCCAACGTATATTTGTTCCTGCCGGCGCATTCAGCAACGGCATGGTCACCTGCATGTACGGGAATAAAAACATCTTTCAGCGGGTCTCTAATGATCCGGATACGGGCTCTGGCCGGATTAATAGAACTGTATTTCGGATCGGTGTGAGAAGCGGAACAGATCATTTCGCAAACCCAGCAACCCGTACATTTATCAACCTCGATTTTAATCGATCTGACGATTTTCTTTGTTTTCTCGTTTTTCATCATCTTCGTCTCATTTTAATTTTTCCTGGGCTATGCAGTTGAAGCTTTTTGAATAATATCTTCTTCTATAGAAACGACCGGGCTTTCGGTAAAGACACCCCGTTCTTCTTTAGATCTTTCCTTCTTCTTTAAGTGTTTTGGCGATCTTTTCCCGCAAGCTCTTCTTTTCAAACTTACCCACTTTGGTGAGTGGCAATTCGTCGATGAACTCCAGCCGTTCTGGCAGTTTGAATTTGGCGATCTGACGCTCGCTCAACAAAAATTCCTGCAACGCCTCCAGGGTGAACGTTTCTCCCGGCTGGGGCACCACAAAGGCACAGATGCGCTCACCCAACATCTTGTCCGGCATGCCCACCACTGCCACATCGCTCACCTTGGGATGGTGGATGATGTGACCTTCTACCTCCTCGGCATTCACTTTTTCACCGCCGATGAATAGTTACAAACTACTTTGGCCTTAAGCTGATGCCTCTTCGGAAGAAGCCGTCTCTTTATCAGTAAAGATACCTCTTTCAAAAAAATCTTGAATAACAAAATCCAATCCAAGTTCATGCAGCGATTTTTGCGTGGGAACACCGTCTTTGTCCCATCCCTTGATTTTGTAAAACGCATCAATAAGTGCCGCCTCGAGTTCCGGATCGCGTTGTTTCCATAAGTCGGGTCCTCTATCATCTTTCCTGCGCAATCCTCTTCTATTATTAATCGCTCTGATTAGGCTTCGGATTCGCCGGGTTGTTTGCACGAGTTTGGGTGTATCATACTCGATCCCGGTGGCAGCCGTAATCACTTTTGGAAAATTGTGTAAATGATACGGCGGTTTCTGGGGCCATGACGACAATCCAGCGCAAATCCCGAGGGAATCGTCCACGTAATGCATCCGTTCCATCCAATCCACCCATTCACTGGCAATCTGGGGAGTCGGATAGGCAGGATTATGGTTGGGACCTTCGCGACGCCTCTGCCAGTCCACATAGTATTTTTTGAATTTTTCATCGGGAACCTGGATCCAGTCCTTGACCCATTCTTCTCTCACCTCTCTTGAACTAAAGGGATGCTGAGGGACCTGCCCCTGCATCATTCTTACATCCAGCTTGGCGCCTGTGGTGATCATAAGGAAATATACCGGATTCAAAAAAGGTGTGGGGATCCCTACCTGGTCAAGTCCTTTGACCACGTCTTTTGTAAACTCCTCCGCGCCGTTGCCGATTTTGAGAGCCGCGAGATAAAGACCGTCAGCCAGAATATCGCCGATCCCTTCTCGGTGTGCAATTTTGTCCAGCAAGTAGTAAAATCGCCCCTCCATGTCAGACGGCATTCCCGGGAAGTCATCGTCGGTCAAAATGCCGTAATGTAATAGCTGCAGGGCAAAGTTAATCATTCGCGGGGCGGTGATGCCGTCTACTCCGTATTCTGTAGCCGGCTGAGCGATATGTAAGTTAAATTCCAGACTCAAATCGGCAAACATAGCATACGTCATTTTCGTGAAGCACTTCATGGTGTAAGTCGGTTTTCCTGGTGGGGAAATGGTTGCCTTGCACTTCAGGGGACAATTATAGCAGCCGATGAGCCGGGTTCGCATGCTCAACATCGTCTCAGTCCACTCTTTTTCCATTTCCGGGGTCCATTTTTTCGGGTTGAATTTAGGTGGAACCCCCCAGAGTGTATAATTGGTGTGCCATGCCTCATCATGGACCGACATCTCTTTTGGTGTCCCAATGCTTTCGTTAATGGGCGGCGTCTCCGGAGTCGGATTGGCCAGGCGAAATTCCATATAGTCGTGCACCTCTTGCCGCAGTTTCATGAATTCTAACGGTTGCGCAATATGGATGTCCTGTGTTCCGCGCACGGCGATGGCCTTTAAATTCTTGTCTCCCATCACGGCCCCAAGTCCATTTCTACTGGCGCTGGCCCCGTCATGCTCGATGCTGGCATAATAAACCCTGTTTTCGCCGGCCAGGCCGATGGCCGCCACCTGGGCTCTTGGTTCATCCAATTCGTTCTGGATGAGGGTTTGGGTTTCCACTGCCCCCTTGCCTTTTAGATGCGAGGCATCACGTATTTCCACCTTCTGGTCATGTATCCACAAGTAAACCAATCCAGGGGCTTTACCGCGAATGATTACATTGTCATAACCGGCATACTTCAATTCCGGAGCCCAATAGCTTCCCATCATTGAAAAGGCGAAGAGATTCGAAGTAGGCGAGATGGCGGAAACGATCGCACGATTCGCGCCGATCGCAGGCGTTCCGCATAAAAGACCGGCGCCGAATATCAACAGATTGTCAGCTGAAAAGGCGTTTGTTTCAGGGGGAACCCTGTCCCACATGATCTTGGCACACGTTCCCAGCCCCCCCAGGTAAAGCTCGGTGTCTTGGGGATCCGTTGCCACCTTCTCGATATTTCCCCTAGCCAGGTCAATTTCTAAATCAAACCCTGTCTCTGCGTACCTCAATTTTTCTTCTCCATATTACCCGAATCCGATATGGTACTACGTTATCGGAAATAGCGACGGAATCAGCGTGGCAGCCATAAAATCGCCTTCCACCTTTAACTGCCCGTTTACCATAAGGGTTTGCCCGTCCGTTTCCCCATTGCGAAGATCGACAAAATCCGAGTCGGCCATCGTCAGCGTCAAGGTTGGATTTTCATGTACACCCTCGGTCAAATTGCAGCTGCCTTCTTTCACCGCAAGGTGCCAAGCACCCGCCTGCTCACCCGTGATGTGTAACTGAAAGACCTCCGTAACGCCTTCGGCAGCGTTGGGGTCGAATACCTGAGTCATCCGCACCAGCGCTTCCTTAACCGTTTTAAGCGGCTTTTGGCTTTCCTCTTTTTCGGCCTCGTACTTTCCTTCCGCTATCAATACAGCCGCAATCTTTTCTCTCAGGCTTTTCTTTTCAAGCTTGCCCACCTTGGTAACCGGCAATTCATCAATGAACTCCAATCGTTCCGGCAGTTTGAATTTCGCAATTTTCCTCTCATTTAATAGAAATTCGCACAATTCATCCAGCGCAAAAGTCTCACCTGGCATCGGAACAACAAACGCACAAATGCGTTCTCCCATAGTCCTGTCGGGCATCGCCACCACCGCCACTTGCTTTACTCGGGGGAACTCGGCAATGTGATCTTCTACCTCTTCGGCATTAATCTTTTCCCCGCCGCGGTCGATACAGTCCTTAATTCGACCTGACCAGGTCATGTTACCCTGGGTGTCAATTTTGACCAGGTCTCCACTGCGATAATACCCATCCGGCGTAAAGGCTTCCTGATTTCGCTCCGGTGACTTATAATAACCGCGGAGGGTATAGGGCCCCCGGCATAACATCTCACCGGTCTGTCCGGCCGGCAATTCTTCGCCGGTGGCGGGATCGACTATTTTCATCTCGTCGGCCTCGGATACGGGTTTTCCCTGAGAATATAAAGTGATGTCCAAAGAATCGGAAAGACGCGTGGAACAGATCAAACCTTCTGCCATACCAAAAATTTGAACACTTTCGGCGCTGAAACGCTCTCTGAGCGTTTGATGCGCCTCTGGCATGATCTGGGCACACCACAGTCTTTTTACGGAACTGAGATCATCGCAATTTTTCTTTTCTTCCGTTATATCCACCAATCCCTGAGCGACGAATGCGCCGGCTACTAAAACATTGGCTTTATTTTCTATAGTCACCTGAAGGATCGCTTCAAGCTTCGGCGGAGCTGGAATTATACATCCGCCTTTTAGGTGAGTGGGCAGGATCATACACGCCAGAGGGGCGTTGTGCGTCATGGGAAGGGGTGCCACAAATCGGGTCTGTTCGTTGTGTTCGTTCGCATCGGCCATACACCTGATATTGTAGTAATAGTCATTATGGGTACGTGGAATAATCTTGGGCACCCCGGTCGTTCCGCCGGACAATTGGAATAATGCCGGCTCCATGGGGTCAGGACGATACTTGGCCAACTCTTCCCGGGCCGTATGGATATCTATATCGCTATCCATAAAATCGTTAATGGATACCATATCCGGCCGCCTGGGCTGGCCGAGTGCAAGAACAAACTGCATGCTCGGGACCGCTTCCCGAATTTGGTCGGCAAATTCTTCGTAATCAAATCCCATGACCGTTCCGGCAGGAATAACATGAACGCGTGCTTCAGCTGTTTCTGCCAGATAGCTAACCTCCGCCCAGCGATGCGTGGGTAGAGAACAAATCGGGATGGCGCCGATTTTGAAGCAGGCATAGATCAAATAGAGAAGATCCGGTCCATTGAACAGCTGAAATATGACACGATCGTAGGTTTTGATTCCCATCTTGGCCATTTGATAAGCCAGCCGCGTGGCATTCTCACCCATCTCGCGGTAAGTGATTTCCTGACCTTGAAAAGCAATCGCCGGGCGATCGGCATATTGCTCAACCCACCGGTCGAGGTGTTCTCCCAATGTGATATCTTCCCAATACCCCTTTTCCTTATACATTTTTACAAATTCATCCGGCCAAGGAACACATCCTTCTAACATTTTCTACCTCCTTTTATATCGTCCCTTCTGCTTTCAGGTTTGCGGTGATCTGTTCGCGCAGGCTCCTTTTCTCGAACTTCCCCACTTTGGTAAGCGGCAAGGCATCGATGAATTCCAAGCGTTCGGGAAGCTTAAACTTGGCGATGTTGCATTCATTCAAAAGATATTCCTGCAACTCGGCCAAGGTAAAAGTGTCGTCTCCTTGCGCAACCACAAAGGCGCAGACCCGTTCGCCCATCTCTTTGTCCGGCATCCCTACCACGGCGACTTCTTTAGCCTTGGGGAACGTGACGATATGTCCTTCGACTTCTTCGGCATTGATCTTTTCCGCCCCACGATCGATGCAGTCTTTGATGCGCCCGCGCCAGGTGATGTAACCGTTGGCATCCTGGGTGACCAGGTCACCGGTGCGGTAGAATCCGTCCGGTGTAAAGGCGTCCTTGTTGCGTTCGGGTGCTTTGTAGTAACCGCGGATGGTGTAGGGACCCCGGCATTGCATTTCGCCTTTTTCACTGATGGGCAATTTCTCCCACGTGGCCGGGTCCACAACACGCGTTTCATCCGCCTCGGATACGGGTCGACCATCCGTGTAAAACCAGATTTCACGAGGATCGGACCACCTGGACCAACAGACCAGACCTTCCGCCATGCCGTAGGTTGCCACCCCCGGGCAGTCAAAGATTTCAAAGATTTTGGGTGTATCCGGATCGAATTGATTCCAGCCGCCGATGAGACGCTTGATTGAGCTGTAATCGTACTTTCGGCGCACATCATCCGTCATGGAAATGATCCGCATCATGTGAACATGAATCAGTAGCAAAATATCCGGTTTGTTTTCTTCCACAGCCTGGAGAATCGATTCGGGCGCCAGTGATGGCATCAGTGCCACACATCCGCCCTTGAGATGAACCGGGAGCAAGGCATTGATCATCGGCGCGTTGTGCATCAACGGCATAGTGACCAGAACGCGGGAGTCTTCATTATATTCGAGGGCTTCGGCACTGCACTTGGCATTGTAGTAATAATCGTTATGCGTGCGTGGAATAATTTTAGGTGTCCCCGTAGTTCCACCGGATAACTGGAAGATGGCCGGTTCCATCGGGTCGGGGCGGTATCTTTCAAGTTCATTTCGGCAAGTTTCAAGATCCGGTCCTTGGTGGATCAACTCATCAATGGAAACCATCTCCGGTCGCGAAGGTTTGCCGGCGGTTAAGACAAATTCCATACTCGGCACAGCCTCACGGATTTCTTCCGCAAAGGTTTCGTAATC
>CAZHAH010000034.1:0-40350 GCA_964530095.1 uncultured Desulfobacteraceae bacterium
CTGTTCAGTTGTTGCTGCGTTTTTAATAAAACTTTTCCGGAATGAGGGTTATAATCTATTCCATCGGAATGTTTTGATTGCAATGGAAAGAGCAAAAAAAGTTGGAGAGATGGCTAACAGCCGAATACACGACTTTTGCAGCGTTGGGGATTAGAGTGAAGAATTAATGAAGATAGGAGTGGGGACCACACGAAAGCTCGCACTCCAGGCACAGGGACTGAAAGGGCGATGGCCTCTGCCGGGCGGAGCAAAGGGTGTCGAGCTTGTAATCAAACGGCTTGGCTATGTCCAGATTGACACCATTGCGGTCGTCCAGCGCGCCCACCATCATACCATCTGGGCACGCTTTCCCAGCTACTCTCCCGTAATGCTCCATGAACTGCAAGCGGTCAAACGACGTGTATTCGAGTATTGGACCCATGCGGCATGCTACTTGCCGATATCCGACTATCGTTTCTATACGTCGCGCATGCGTTCCGTTTCGAAACGGCAAACCAATTGGTTCTATACAGACGAGGGCCGATCTATCACCGATCATGTTCTAAGACGCATCCGCAGCGAGGGGCCACTGGGTGCGGCGGATTTCAAAGCCACTGGCACCCAGAAACGTGGTTCATGGTGGGATTGGAAACCGGCAAAACAGGCCTTGGAAATGCTTTTTGACATGGGAAAGCTAATGGTCGCCGAACGACGCAATTTCCAGCGAATCTATGATCTAACAGAACGTATACTTCCGCCGGAAACAGATACTACTCGCCCATCGGTGGATGAGATGGCCCAATTTGTGGTACGGCGCGTTCTGGCGGCGAGAGGATTTTCGACCGCCACTGATTTACGCTGGGGTTGGAACCGCCCACGCTTTGATCGAGTTCTCCGGGAACTCACGGAATCAGGTGAAGTTGTACCCATCCGGATCTCCGGGCGGAAGGAGCAATTCTATACCCTCGCTGAGGCACTCACGGTCGCGCGGAATCCTTATCGACACGTGAAACGCCTCCACATACTATCGCCCTTCGATAGTCTATTGACAGATCGTAAACGGTTAGATTGGCTTTTTGGTTTCGATTTTAGACTGGAATGCTATTTTCCCGCGAACAAACGTAAATACGGTTATTTCTGTCTGCCGATTCTCTGGGGAGACGAATTGATAGGGCGCATGGACCCTAAAGCAGACCGCAGAAATAAGATTCTCATTCTGCGAACGTTGTCATTCGAACACAGTTTCCGAGACTTCGACACCATTTTGCCGCTGTTTGCTACGAAGCTGAGAGCATTTGCGCATTTCAACGGTTGTGAACATATTGCGATCGAAAGGACGTTCCCCACAAAGATAAGGGCAGTTTTCAGGAACGAAATAGGATGTGTCTCAGGCAGCAGCCAAGGATGACGCCTGAACTGCGGCGCAAGCGAGCTTAAACGCTGTGCCAAAAAAGATATGCGGTTGCCCTTAACCCCATCCGTTTTCTGTAGACCCGATATGTAATAATTGGTATGTTTCTGTTTTTAGATTGAAAGGACCAAAGGATGAAAGAATCTTCTTACAACCTGGTCATGTCGGCTGTGTTCAATGGTCGCAAGGGAAAACGCCCACCGGTTGGCAACCCGACTTCCATTGTCTGTCATGGCCTCATGGATGCCGCTGGGGTGTCCTTTCCCGAGGCGCATCTGGACCCCAATGCCATGGCCGAGCTTGCCCTGGCCGGACATGAAGTTTTGGGCTTTGACACAGTGATGCCGGAATACAGTGTTCAGCAGGAGTCTGCGGCCTTAGGGGCGGAGGTGGACTGGGGCGACCGCGACCGGATGCCGGATAACAAAAATTTCCTCTATGAAGATTTCTCCGATGTTGTCGTTCCTGAAGATCTGCTTGAAAAACCGTCTATTAAAGTGGTTTTGGAGGCCCTTTCGATTTTGAGACGCCACGTGGGAGGAAAAGTCGCCATCCTCGGCAAAGTCATGGGGCCCTGGACCCTGTCTTATCATATGGCTGGTACACAGAATTTTCTGCTTCAGATCGGCTTGGGGGAAACAGAAAAAGTCAAGAAAATGCTGCGGCAGCTCATGCCCGTGACCATTGCAATTGCCCGCGCCCAATTTCAAGCCGGAGCCGACATTGTGGTGATGGCGGACCATGCCACCGGCAATCTCGTGGGACCCTATCATTACAAAGAGCTTCTGCTTCCGGTGCATCAGGAAATCACCACCCGCATTGAGGGTCCCCTTATCCTGCATGTATGCGGTGATTGTTCCGACCGTCTTGAGTATTTTGCGGACTCCGGTGTGGACGCGTATCATTGCGAATGGCAGGTGGATTCAAAAATGGCCGTTGATACGGTGGGCCATCGCATGTCGCTGGTGGGTAATATCAACAACCCCCAAGTCCTCTATCAAGGAACGCCCGATGATGTTTACAAACAAGCACGCTACGCGATTGAGGCGGGTTTCAACATCATCGGACCCGAATGTGCCATCCCCCTGGCCACGCCGATGGAGAACTTAAGGGCGATTGCGGAGGCTGCCAAAGAAGGATATTAGAAGCTATCTCAGAACCTCATCTAATGTCCAAGGGCTGTGTTGCGATCCGGCTCAAAATGCTCATCCCGACACCTCGGGACTCCGCTTTTGATCCGACCCGCGCCTTGCCCTTGAACATGATCTAAGGCTTTGAAATAGCTTCTTATGTAGTCAAGCAATATGACCGACCGACTGTTTAGCGTGTAATAATAATGAATTAAAGGGAAAAGAATTCATGCAAACACTATTTGAAGAAATCAAACGCAAAGTGGTGGGAGGAAAGCATAAGGAAATAGAGGGGTTGGTTCAAAAGGCCATCGCTGACGGATTGGATCTGGATTTACTCATCAATCAATCCATGATTGCGGCCATGGATATTGTGGGTCAACACTTTTCCGAAAGCCGGATTTTTGTCCCCGAAATGCTGGCCTCGGCCGCCACTATGAAAAAAGGACTCGACCTTATTAAGCCTTTGCTTAAAGCACAAGGGGGGCAATCCAAAGGGAAGATCTTGCTCTGCACGGTAAAAGGAGATATGCACGACATCGGGAAAAACCTGGTCGGTATGATGCTGGAAGGTGCCGGATTTGAGGTTCTTGACCTGGGGGTGGACGCCACCGTGGAAAAGGTTGTCGCCACCGTTCAAGAACGCCAACCCGAGGTTGTCGGCTTATCGGCACTGTTAACCACGACCATGCCCGAAATGGAAAATGTGATTCATACCCTGGATGCGAAAGGAATGCGCGATAGCGTGAAAGTAATGGTGGGGGGAGCACCGGTGGATGCTAAATTTGCGCATCAAATCGGGGCGGATGCCCATGGTCAAGATGCGGCCGAGGCGGTTCAAATTGCCAGAAGTTTTGTGGATGGGAGGTAATAACATGACATTTGAAACAGCGTTTACAATGGATACATCGAGCATCAAATTCGGTCCCGGTGTAACGGCAGAAGTGGGATACGACATGGAAGAACTCGGCGCCCGGCGCGTCATGGTGGTCTCCGATCCCTTTTTGGTGGATCAGAAACTGGTCCAGATTGCCCTGGGCGCTTTGAACCAACGCGGTATTGAAACGGTGGTTTTCGATCAGGTCAGCATTGAACCCACCGATGTATCTTTCAAGGCCGCCATCGCGGTTGCCCAAAAAGAGCAATTCGATGGTTTTGTGGCCATTGGCGGCGGTTCGACCATGGATACGGCCAAAGTGGCCAACCTTTATTCGACCTACCCGGCCGATTTCATGGCTTATGTTAACCCGCCCATCGGGCAAGGACGCCCGATTCCCGGAGCGCTAAAACCGCTCATCGCCATTCCCACCACGGCCGGCACGGGAAGTGAAACAACAGGGGTTGCGATTTTCGATTTGCTCGAAATGCACGCCAAAACAGGTATCGCGCATCGGGCCCTGCGGCCAGTGAAAGGTATCGTTGATCCCGACAATACCCGTTCTCTGCCCGCCATGGTGGCCGCCTGCACCGGATTGGATGTCTTAACCCACGTCGTGGAGTCGATAACGGCCCTACCCTACCATAAACGGCCTGCGCCTGAAAATCCCAAAATGCGACTCGCCTATCAAGGTGCCAATCCCATCAGTGATATTTGGGCCTCACGCGCAATTGAAATGCTTTCGCAAAACCTTGTACGTGCGGTTGAAGATTCCTCGGACGATGAGGCCCGGGCCCAAGTCATACTCGCCGCTACTTTTGCCGGCATCGGCTTCGGTAACGCCGGTGTTCATCTGGCACACGGGATGTCCTATCCCGTCTCCGGGATGGTACGCGAATATGTTCCCGCCGGGTATCCGCCGGACAACCCCATTGTGCCGCATGGAATGGCCGTGGCCTTACATGCACCGGCCGTGTTTCGGTTTACGGCACCGGCCAATCCGGAATTGCATCTGCAGGCAGCCGAACTGATGGGCGAGGATACAACCGGCGCCGACCCACAGGATGCAGGTGAAATTCTTGCCAACGCAATCGGCCAATTGATGCGTAAGGTTGGCATGCCCAACGGACTTAGTGCCGTCGGGTTCGGTCCTGATGATGTGGACAAACTGGTGGAAGGAACCATACCACAGCATCGGGTAACCAAATTGTCACCTATCCCGGCCAGTCCCGAAGATTTAAGGAAGTTGTTTATGGATTCGATGACCATTTGGGAGGAGTAGATAAACATGCCACAGTTTGAAATCGGACCGCAAGATGCCCTGTATTACGAACATGTGATCCCCAAATCGGCTGGCGGAAAAACATTCGTTTTTTTCAACGCCTTAACCGGGGATACCGGTATGTGGGAAGGCGCCCTCGGGCCACGGCTGCGCCAAGCAGGTCATGGAACACTGGTCTATAACATGCGCGGTCAAACGAACAGCCCGTTTTCACCCAATCTGACACTTACCGCAGATCTGATCGTACAGGACGCCGTTCAGCTCCTTTTTGAAACAAAACCCGTAAGACCGGTATTCGTCGGTCTATCGATCGGCGGGCTGTTTGCGGCCCGAACCTGTTTAGAAGGTGCGTTTGCAACGGGGCTCGTCTTGATAAACACCCTGCGCAAAGACGGCCCGCGGCTGAAATGGATCAACGACGCCATTGTACGCGTGGTGGAAGTAGGTGGCCCGGATCTGCTTCGAGATCTATATTTTCAACTTCTGCTAAACGAGGATTGGCTGGCAAA
The DNA here is from genome assembly GCA_964530095.1 of uncultured Desulfobacteraceae bacterium. Lineage (GTDB taxonomy): Bacteria > Desulfobacterota > Desulfobacteria > Desulfobacterales > CAZHA01 > CAZHAH01. Next base: position 5,189 of record CAZHAH010000034.1, read on the forward strand.
TAATCGCCCCGACTTTTTAAAAACCGACCCCGCCTACGCCCCCCTTGCACCCGATAGCGGCGCCTATAAAATGCTGGCAGAAGCCGGAAGAACAGCCGATTGGAATCTTCCTTATCAAAAGCTAAATCTGCCGACATTGGTCATTAGCGGCCTTCAGGATCACGTGTTTTTCGAAAAAGATATTGTGGATGATCTTTTTGATCGGCTTCCTCAGGGCCACCGCGTGGATATGCCCGATGCGGGTCACCTGATTCCCATGGAACGGCCTGAGGCATTGGCGGAGATGCTGCACAATTTTGTTAGGGAAATCTAATGGGGCTTTGGCACAAATATGCATCCGTGGCTTATCTGGCCGTATTTTTTGGTGTGATTGGACACGCTTCAAGCGAATTTGTATCGGTGCTCTCCGGGGTTGCCGGTCCCGAATTGTCGGTCTGGCGCTTTTTATTGGGGGGTACGGGGCTCGTTATCCTGGCGCTTATATTCCCTGCCACCCGCAACCTTATGGAGCCTTTTAAGACCGACGGACTTCGTCTTGCCTGGTTGTCTCTCCTAGGAATTACAACGGGGTATCTAATCTTTCACTGGTCTCTTGATTTTGCCACCGTCCCCCAGGTGGCCACCATCGTTACTACGGCCCCGATCTTTGTGGGGCTAATCAATTTATGGCTGAATAAACAGCCCTTTACGAGTGCTAAGCTCCTTAGTGGAATCTGCGCCTTGCTCGGGGTGGCCTTGTTGATTACCGACGGTTATCTTGCCAGGCTGGCAGGGGCCGGGCAAAATTTTATCGGTGTACTGATGGCCATGGGGTGTGCGACTCTGGTAGCAATGTATACGGTTGTGGTTCGACCTATTATCGCCACCTATGGCGCCTTGCGAATCACAGCCATTACCATGTTTATGGGTGCCGTCGGCTTATGGCTGGTGGTCGGTATTTTCTGGCATATATGGGTCAATCCGGCAACGCTTTTCAATCGACCCGGGCAAGAACTGGCCTCTTTGTTGACGATTGGATTTTATAATACAACTTTAACTCAATTTCTATGGATTGGTGGATTGGCAGCAGTTCCGGATATCACCCGGGGAATGTATCTCTTTTTCCTCAAGCCGGTCATGGCCGCTTTTTTAGCCGTGTTGATTCTGAGCCAACCCATCACCACGTGGCAAGTTTTGGCGATTTTTATCATTTGTGCTTCGGTTGCGGTTGAGCCCATCTGGGCTAAGTTTCATGGTAGCCGTTCATAGGTTCAGGGTTCAACGTTCAGGGTTAGGGAGATGGGGTCCGGGGAAAAGAATGCGACCTTGAACCTCTGAACCTTTGAACCCCTTAACGGTTACGATAATTTAAGGCTATCCTTCATCTACTAGACAAATTGACGGTGCGATACGACTCTCGCCAATCATCAATCATCAATCACCAATCACCAATATTCAAGCAGGAGGTTTAATATGAAAAAACGCAAACTTGGACGGGGCGTCGCACTCGTGGGTGCCGGCATGTCCCGTTTTGGCATGTTTCGAGATCGTGACACCAAGGATTTTTTTGTTGAAGCCTTTCAGGAGATGCTGGCATCGGTGGACAAGGGTCTGGATCCCAAAGATATCGACGCCCTTTATTTGGGCAATTTTTCCAACGATTTTTTTGTACGCCAGGCCCATTGGGGCCCGATCATTTCGGATTTGTTAGGACTGGTCCCCAAACCTGCCACCCGCACGGAGGGTGCTTGTGCCTCAAGCGCCCTGGCCTTCAGGGAGGGGGTTTTTGCGGTGGCCTCTGGGTTCTATGATATTGTATTGGTCGGCGGGGCCGAACAAATGTCGCGCTGTTCCACCGAAGAAGTTGCCGAAGGGCTCGCTCTGGCCACCTATCCGGATGAGGGCTATGCCGGGTTTACCTTCCCGGGTGTCTTTGGCGCCGTTGCTGCAGCCTATTTCGAAAAATATGGTGCCACACGCGAGGCTCTGATGAATGTGACCATCAAAAGCCACAATAACGCACCCCTCAATCCAAAAGCACAATTTAATATGAGCATCAAAGACATCATGGATGCCAGAAGAGCCAAGGCCGAAAAAACCGGCCAATCAATTCCCGACTGGGAAACGGAAAAGGAATTTCTCGAAGATCCGCGTGCCAATCCGGTTGTCGCCTGGCCCATGCATCTGTATGACTGCTGCCCGATTAGCGACGGTGCCAGTTGTCTCCTTTTGGTGGGCGAAGAGATTGCCCATAATTTTACCGACACTCCCCTTCATGTTGCGGGGATCGGGCAGGGCAGCGGGAGAGGTCTCTCGGCTGATAGAGATCTCACCTTTTTTGAAGCCACGCGTTATGCCGCCCAGGAAGCCTACGGCATGTCTGGTTTCACGCCTCAAGACATTCAGTTCGCCGAAGTACACGACTGTTTCTCGGTTGCGGAGATCCTGCATATGGAAGATCTCGGATTTTTTAAACCGGGTGAAGGATACAAAGCCGTCGCCGAAGGGTTAACACAGCTGGATGGACCCAAGCCGATCAACACTTCCGGTGGCCTAAAATGCAAAGGGCATCCGGTGGGTGCCACAGGAACATCCCAAATGGTTGAGGTATGGGAACAACTGAGGGGCAAGGCAGGCGCGCGGCAGGTTCCCAATCCTGATCTGCGTATCGGGGCAACACATAACCTGGGAGGCACGGGCGGAACCTGTACCTTTACGATTCTAGAAAGGAGATAATGGGATGGAAGACCGACCGTTTAATATCCAAACATTTGAAGCGTTTTTAAAACAAGAAAAACTGAAATGTGCCAAATGTAAAAAATGTGCAACCCATTTTGTTCCCCCGCGTCCGGTCTGCCCCCATTGTCAGACCGCCGAAATGGAGTGGGCGACTTTGAGCGGCGAGGGAAAACTAAAAACATTTACCAGTATTGCGGTGGTGCCACCTGCCATGGCTGAGGAGGGGTATGGGCGTAAAAATCCCTATGTCAGCGGTGTGGTGGCATTAGCAGAAAACTGCAATCTCGTGGCCCGGATTGTCGGTGTCGATTCCACACAGCCGGAGAGCATCCGGGTCGGAATGGATCTAAAAGCCGTATTTTTACACCAGGGAAAAGAACCGAATCGCAAAACAACCCTTGCGTTTCAACCCATCTGAACGGTTTTGTCTTTTAAATAATACTTACCGCTATCGGTAACTTCGACGATATTGTTGGAGATCAAATGCTGCAGTGCCTGGGGCCGGAAATCACGCATTCCCATTCGAAGCAAGGGCCTACGCTCATAAGGGAGTTCAACTGACGATTGCGGATCCAGCGCACCCCTGGCCTTTAGGTCTTCAGCAATAAAGAAATAGGCCCGCTTAACGCGCCAGGCATGGACCCTTTGCGTCAGTATAAAAACGGCCACCAGTATAAGAATTCCGAATATGACTCCAGCACCTTGCGACATGTTCCCGTGCTTTCTATATGAATCAATATGTCTTAACCACCCCGCCATCAAAAAGCAAATCACCGCCGATCAAATACCTGGCAAACCTTGAAAAACCGAAAACAAACAGATTGGCCACCTCAATAGGCGACATCATTTCTTTAATGCGCGACATACCCATCATCACATCGGACACCACTTCCTCTGGTGTAATACCGCGCTGTTGCGCCTGGGCCGTAATCTGATTGAGTGCCAGGGGAGTTTTGACATAGCCGGTGCTGATGGTAAAGGAACGAATTTTGCCCTCGCCTTCAGCCGAAATCGATTGGCTCAGGGCCTTTAATCCGAATTTGGTTATATTATATACCGGCTTGTTCTTGGTACTTATGTGGGCATGAATCGAAGCCATATTGCCGATTACACCCACGCCGTCAAGGCTCTTGCGCATATGCGGAATAACCAGTTTGGAAAGGTAAAATGGCGCGCGAAGCATAATCCGTTGCATGAGATCATATTTTTCCATGGGAAAGCTGTCGATGCTGTCGATGTGTTGAATTCCGGCAATATTGACCAGATATTTGATCGTTCCCAGCGCGGCGGCCCCCTCCACGGCCTTCTTAATATCCGCATCATGAGTCAGATCGGTTTTGATAAACACCATCCGGCCCCCCATTTCGCGGGCCATCTTTTTGGTTTTGTGCCCTTCCTCTTCGTTGATATCCAGGCCGACGGTCATCAATTGATTAGCTGCCGCTGCAATGGCCGTGGCTCTGCCGATACCGGTCCCGGCACCGGAGACGATGCACACATTATGATTGTTGAAGTTATGATCCTTAAGCAGCAAAATCTCCTCTTTTTCAACTTTCGGCTCCTGGGTGTCTGTCGGCTTTTTGGTTTCCATACCTCTCCCCCTATCGTTATACTTTTTTGCGAATGGATCCAACGAATCCTTATGAACAACCTCAGGTTGGTTTCTCTGCTATAACGGGCTGCGGCCCTTCAAGCACCTCTTCCTCTTGAACGTGATGATCGCAGGCTTCTGGGTACGAACTGCGGCGGAAAAGGTTTTGGACGGAATTGAATAGCGGTTTTATGGAAAAAAACAAGAGCATGACGACTCCGGCTAAAGCCATCCAGCTCGGCAGCGCTTCAGACGCTTTTCCCATAGCCGCCAAGGGAGATATGCCTGTTGAATAGTAGATTTGATCCACGGCCAAACCGAATAAGACTGAAAATAAAGCGATGGCCGATAAATAAATAACGGTGGCCCGCGTCCCAAGGATTCGAAGCAAGACCGTTAAAGACGTCACATTGGTTGCCGGTCCGGCCAGCAGAAACACCAGCGCCGCTCCCGGGCTGACACCTTTTAGGATTAGGGCGGCCGCAACCGGCGTTGAGGCCGTAGCACAGATATAGATGGGAATACCGATCACCAGCATCAATAGCATGGAGGAGATGCCACCTCCCAGATACTGCTGCATGACTTCATCAGGGATAAGTGCGGAGATGATGCCGGCCAATATCAAGCCGACAAAAAACCACCCTGCCAGATCGTTCCAAACATCGGTGAATGCGAACTTAAACCCTGCGGTGATTTTCTCCGCAAAGGTGTGATGCCGATTATGTTCTTCGGGTGAACAGACCTTACCGTCACAGCAACCATCCACCGGGCAGCTCAGATCTGTTTGGATCGGTTTTTGCTCGGCTTTAGAACTGAACATATTTTCAGTTATACCGGCGAAGGTTCCCATCAAAAAAGCCGATATGGGGCGAACGACTGTCATAATCGGATCTAAAAGGGCATAGGTAACGGCAATCGAATCGACACCCGATTCCGGCGTCGATATCAAAAAGGCGGTTGTGGCCCCATTATTGGCCCCCTGTTTCTTTAATGAAGCGGCCGCCGGAAGAACCCCGCAAGAACAGAGCGGAATGGGAACGCCGATCAGAGCCGCTTTAAAAACAGAGCGGAATCTTCCCTGGCCCAGATGTTTGGCCACGGTATGGGGACTTAAAAAAACGCGTAGAACACCGCTTACTAAAAGCCCCAAAAGAATATAAATTGATGACTCCCGTAAAAGGTGCCATGCTTCATATAAAATACGAATGAATAAATCCATGATTACCCTCTCAACGTTCAGCAATATGTGTCAAACTCAACTGCAGCAATTCTGATACATGTTCATCCACCAGCGAATAGTACAGTACCTGCCCCTCACGTCGATTCTTTACCAAAGACAGGTCCTTTAGGCGACGCAGTTGGTGTGATACGGCCGATTCGCTCAAGCACAGAAATGCCGCCAGGTCACAGACACACATCTCCACGTTTTTTAAGGCCATCAGGATTCTAAGCCGTGTCGGATCACCTAAAATTTTGAAAGTTAAAGCCATGCGTTCAAGTTCGTTTTCCGGAATGGCTTTGCGGATGGCATCGTTCACCTGTTCTTCGTGAACAACCCGGATGCCGCAATATTCCTTATCAACCGCATTCGTTTGCATTGGCCCTACCCCTTTTTGTTTGTATCTGAATATATGCTCAAATATAATATTGTTCGAGCATTTGTCAAATTTCTTTTTGACGGGCGAGTTTGATCTGGGCTTGAAACGCTGACGGAGGCCTAAACTGAGCGTTTTCCAAAAATTGGAAATCGCTCAGTTTAGGGAGGGATTATTCAGGGATATTAGGCCATTGGGTGGTCTGGCCTTTATAATTTTTCAAGGTATATTCTTCGGCGTTCTTATCGACAATATAGTAGTCGGGCATCAGAGGAATTTTGCCGATATTGGTAGCGATCACATACATGGGCTGAGCAAGGCCGGTGGTATGTCCGCGAATCGCATCGCGGATCAATTCTGCTCCCTTTTCAACCGGTGTTCGGAAATGATCGATGCCTGGAGCCGGCTCACAATAAAAGACATAGTACGGCCGTATGCGAACCTTCAAAAGCTTCTGATGAAGTTCTTTAAACGTGTCTGCGTCATCGTTAATCCCCTTTAACAGCACGGCCTGATTGCCGACGTTTACCCCACATGAAAGTAAGTCAAAAACCGCTTTGGCGGTCTTTTCGGTAATCTCCTTGGGGTGGTTGCACTGGGTATTGATCCATAGGGGGACCTTGTGATACCCGCTGAGGATCTTTTTAAGCCCCTCTGTAATCCGTTGCGGCAAAACAATCGGTGTGCGGGTGCCAAACCGGATCATTTCGATGTGGGGAATCTCCCGTAGCTTGCGGATCAGATATTCGATCTTGTCGTCAGAGAGAATGAATGGGTCCCCGCCCGTTATTAACACATCACGAATCTCCTCATGTTCGCTAATCCACTCTAGCCCCTCTTCCACATCCATACGCAGCTTGAGATCCTGGTCCACTACCAATTCCTTGCGAAAACAGTGGCGGCAATAGTTGGCACAGGTATCGGTTACCGTAAATCCGACACGGTCAAAGTATTGCCGTGCGATGCTATCCGGCCGCACCTCATCCGTTGCTCGGTTTTCCTTCCATATCAAATAATTGGGCACACCATATTTGTTTTCTTTCTCTTTTAAGGAAGGAATCACCTGCTTACGGATGGGGCAGTCCGGATCATCGGGATCCATCAACGAAGCAAAGTAAGGAGTCGTGCCCCATTTGGTGTGAAGGGTCTCGATCGTGCTTTGTTCACCTTCCGTCACATTGATGATCCCCTTCAGTCGGTCAAGCGTATTGACATGGTTTTGTAATTGTTCGATCCATTCTTCCATTTTAGGCCTCCATTACCTCATTCCACTCTTCCATCGTTCCATTGTTCCAAATGTTATACATATATCAAATAGTTACCGAAACACTCCTATAAGCGCCTACAGGTACTGCTGATGTTCTCTGGGAGTGATGTGGGTTCGGTGGTTTTCCCAGTCATTGGTTTTTAGGGTCATATAACTGTCGTACAGTCGAGCCCCTAACAATTCTTTTAAAAAGCGGCTTCGTTCGGCTTCCACCAGTGCTTCATACATGCTTTTGGGTAAAAAGCGTTTATCCCATAATTTCGACTTTCCCAATTTTCGATTATAAACACTCCCCATATCCGGTGCACCGCAATCAAGGTTATCTTTTAAGCCGCGGAGCCCCATTGCAATCAAGACGGCCATCTGAAGGTATACATTTCCTGAAGGATCAGGGTTTCTCAACTCGATGCGTTTGCTTTTTGGATCACCGCTATACGGGATCCGCACCATGGAACTGCGATTGCTCAAGCCCCATCCCCGGATTACCGGTGCCTCGCGCTCGATCACGTACGCCTTGTAGGAGTTGAAGTTGGAGGCCATCAGAATGGAGGCTTCGCGGGCGTACTTGAGGATTCCGCCGATAAACTTTCTGGCGGTCGGGCTTAGTTTATATTCGTCGCTTTCGCCATAAAACAGGTTTTTCCCATCCAGATCATACATGGAGATATGAATATGAAACGCATTCCGATTAAAACCATCAAAAGGTTTGGACATAAAGCTGGCATGATAGCCATATTCAGCGGCGACCTTCTGCGTAATGTAATTAAAAAGAATCGTTCGATCGGCGCCGCCTAAAGGATCGGTACACTCTAAATTAATCTCATGTTGCGACGGCGTGACTTCATGGTGGGTTTTTTCAAATTCAATCCCGCACGATTTAAGCGTTCTGATAATCCGATTTCTTATGACCTCGCCCTTATCATGAGGACCGGGATGAAAATAACCCGCATTATCCGAATGGCCCGGCTTGCCCTGTTCATCGACGTTCAGAATAAAAAACTCATGTTCGGGTCCGACCAGAAATCTGCATCCGCACTCTGATTCCGCTTCGGCGATGACCCGTTCCAAAACCGCTCGCGGATCTGATTGGGCGCGTTTACCCTTCTCATTATAAATTGCGCCAATAAAGAAACCAAGCTTTTCATTTTTAAATTCAACCGAACGGTAGCTGTCCGGAACCGGAAAGAGAATCCGATCGCTCTTATCGATCGTTGCCAACCCGGCAATCGAACTCCCATCAAATCCGATACCATTTTCGCTGATCGATTCAATATGTTCGGGATTGACCGGCAGGCTCATGATTTTACCGTTGAGGTCGGCAAAAAAGATCTTGGCTGAATCCAAATTTATTAAACTTTCTTTAATTTTTTCTCTTGTAGGCATTTTTTCCCCTCATGTTGATCGTTTTCGGCTATTACCCTTTCCGATTTCCCGTGGCCAATAGCATAACAGTGTTAAAAATCAACATTTTTCTGATCCTAATCCATTTATTCTTATTTATCCTTGTGTTGACAACAAAATTTGTTTTCATCTAATATCATTCCAACACCTTTGATGAATCCTTATCTTTATTTCAGGAAGCGACGCAGCGATCATGATAATTGGTTTAGATGTCGGAGGTACTCATACGGATGTTGTTCTGCTGGGAAGGGACAGACTCATCAAAGACATTAAAGTTCCCACCGATCCAAACGATTTGTTTAATTCCGTCCTCACAGGGCTTAATGCGATAACGGCTGATGTTGATAAAACACAGATAAAGCGCCTGGTCCTCAGTACAACTCTCACCACCAATGCCATCGTTCAAGAAAAAATCGCCTCTGTCGGCATGATTGTTACGGGCGGCCCGGGGATCAGCCCTGAATTCTTTCGAACCAACGACCCATATTATGTGGTATCCGGCGCCATCGATCATCGCGGGCGTGAAATTGACCCGCTTGACCCAAATGAAATTGAGCATGCGGCCGCACAGTTAAAACAATCTGATATTCATTATTTGGGTGTGGTCGGTAAGTTTGGCGTACGCAACCCGGCCCATGAATTAAAAATCGCCGAAATCCTCGAAAATTCGTTTGATAAAATATTTTTAGGGCATCAAATATCCGGAAATCTCAATTTCCCGCGGCGGATTGCGACAACCTTTTTAAACGCCGCTGTTTATCCGATTCATAAGAATTTTTTCGAATCCATAAAACAATCTTTGGAACAGGAAGGGCTTGCTATCCCGATCCATCTTCTCAAAGCAGATGGCGGCACCATGAGTTTTCAATCTTCAATCGATACACCGGATCAGACCATACTCTCCGGTCCCGCAGCCAGCGTTATGGGCGCGACGCCTTTTGCATCGCAAGGCGACAGCCTGGTTATCGACATTGGCGGAACTTCTACGGACATGGCGCTTCTGATCAATGGCGTACCTGTCCTAAATCCGGTCGGGATTCATATCGGTTCTTTTCAAACCCTCACACGGGCCCTGGAAACGCGTTCCATCGGACTTGGCGGCGATAGCGCCGTCACCGTTGGGGCTGGAAAGTTAAGGATCGGTCCGGAGCGTCACGGCCCTGCCATGGCCTATGGCGGGCCGGCCCCCACGCCTACCGACGCCTTGGTTTTGCTTGGGGAAATAACCAATGGGGATCGGAGCCAATCCGAAAACGGAATCAATTCTGTAGCCAAAGAAATGGCGCTTTCTCCTGAAGAAATGGCCAATCGTATCCTTGATGATTTCTGCCAGGCGATCCTGTCCGAAGCCGACAACATGATTATGCGCGTAAACAGCAAACCGGTCTACACCGTTCATGAACTTCAGGATGGCTATCAGATAAAACCTCACACGATGAGCGTCTTGGGAGGGCCTGCCCGGCATTTCGCCGAGCGGTTGGGAAACATTTCCGCGTTCCGGGTCTCTGTTGTCCCTAAATGGAAAGTGGCCAATGCCATTGGCGCCGCGCTGGCCCGCACCACCTGTGAGGTGTCCCTCTTTGCCGACACCCAGCAAGGGATCGCTTTTGCACCCGAAGAAAATTTCTATGCCGAAATATCAAAAGGTTTCTCCAAGGAAGATGCAATTCAGCAGGCCTTTGATCTCCTGCAAAAAAAGGCCATCCAAAAAGGCGCGCAGACATCCGATCTGGAAATGGAGGTTATCGAAGATCAGGCCTTCAATATGGTGCGAGGCTTTCACACGACTGGACAAAATATTCGTGTAAAGGTTCAGGTCAAACCTGGATTGATTCACGGCTACGAAACGGTCGCCAATACCTTATAACCTTTAACTGGTTCAGCGCGAGTATGTTGCAGGCAAAACATAAAACCGGGCTTGTCTTTTTCCCGGCCTTTGATTGGGCCATTAGCCCCGACCACCCCGAACGGGAGGAGCGCCTTCTTTACACCCAGGATCAAATCATTGAAGAGGGGCTTTTTGATATTCAGGGAATTCTTGAATTCAAACCCGATCTGGTCTCCATTCAAGATGTTCAGCGGGTCCATTTTTGCGTTCCCGATGAATGGGCCGTGATGACCGAATCGCATTTCATCAGTGCCGGCGGCGCTAAAACCATCGGTATGGCGGTCTTAAACAAGCGAATCGAAAAAGGCTTTGCGCTCGTGCGCCCACCGGGCCATCATGCCATGCGTATTGTCCACGGTGCACGGGGTTTTTGCAATGTCAACATCGAGGCCATCATGCTGGAATTCCTCCGCGCCGCCTATAAAATAGACCGGGTGGCCATTGTGGATACCGATTGTCACCATGGAGACGGCACCCAGGACATCTACTGGCACGATCCCGACACCCTCTATATTTCGATTCACCAGGATGGCCGCACGCTTTATCCCGGATCCGGTGCGATAAACGAATTCGGCGGACCCACGGCCGCAGGGAGTACGATTAACATACCGCTTCCGCCCCAGACTTCGGAAGAGGGATTTTTGTATGCCGTAAAAAACATCGTCTTACCGATTTTAGACGATTTTAAACCGGAAATCATTATTAATTCGGCCGGTCAGGACAATCACTTTTCAGACCCGATAACCAACATGAATTTTTCGGCCCAAGGATACGCTCAACTGACAACGCTCTTAAATGCCGACATTGCGGTCCTTGAAGGCGGGTATTCCATTGAAGGCGCATTGCCCTATGTGAATCTTGGAATCATTCTGGCCATGGCGGGAATCGACTACAGTCATGTCAAAGAGCCCGCTTATGATCCGGACGGAATTCGTCAGTCTCCCGAAATTACGGGTTACATCGAAACCCAAGCTGAAAAGATCCTCACCCTTTGGGATAAAAGGCAAGCCATCGGGGATAAAATGCGCAGCAACCAGGCATTCACCGACCGCTCGCGCCGCATTTTTTACGATACCGATTCATTATATGAAACTCAGCATGAGACCTTGCGTAACTGTTCGGAATGCGGTGGTGCTCTTAAAATCGACTCAGTCTCGGATCAAGGCTATCAAATTTTAGCCATCCACGTGCCCCGCAAGGCGTGCCGAGAGTGCTGTGAGCAGGGAAATGAATGGTATGATTCAGAGGCCGGCAAAAAGTACGACTTAATCTTTCTGCAGGACCGCAAGCAGGATCGATATAAGTCAAAAAAAACCCGTTAAATCAGTGTCCATCCATAAATGGTCTTTTTTGCGTTGTACGGCGTTCTCCGCGGGTTTCCGGTTGCGACGTACACTGAGTACGCCTCACCGCAAACCCTTGTGCGGCCTTGTCCAACACAAAAAATCCACATTTCTGAATTGGACACTTTAGAGTGCTATTATTTAGTCATAGAGAAGGTTAACAAAGGAAAAGTGACCCTGAACGGTGAACGCTGAACCTTGGTCGCCTTCGGCGCCGCCAAAGGCGGGTAAACCTGTGAACGACTACGGCTTTTCTGTGAATCGTTTTTTACTTTTGATGCGCGCCTCCCGAAATTGAGCCCGAACCCTACCGGCGGAAACAGCCATTACGATTGATTGGACCGCACCGATTTCGTCCTTTGTAAGGCCTTGTTCTTTGGCAACGCCAAAGTAATGCTCCATTCAAGGATAACAGCCCACAGCCATCGCTGCCGCCAAATGTATCATCAGCGTTGTTCTGGGCTCCAAAATTTCGTTATGGCGCGCTGAATCATAAAAATCATCATATGCCTTTTGCTGGCTTTCTGATAACATCGCAATCCCCTCCTTTGGCTACTGATATTAGGAAAACCTTCCCCTTTGACATGGGCCACTTCCGTGACTTCGGCGATAGCTTCGGTCAGCACCGCACGCGTTTCGGGCACAGATCGGTATTCACCGAAGGTGACGCGCGTCAGGGCGCCCATGGCGCTCACCGATGCGATAAAGACGAATTTGGTCCAGAGAACTTCCAAGATGTTGTCAACGACTTCGACCTCGACGCCGGTATCTTGCAGAACTTGATGAACCGCCTCGACGCGTGGTGTCGTACGCCCGTCAAATTCACCCAGGACGATTCGCCGAAACTGGCTGTATTGACCGATTAGGCCCGGTTCTTCGATTGCCGCTGAAATCCACGTCGCCCCTCCCAACACGTGTCCCGCGCCCACCAAGTCCCCGATACGCTCGGCTGCATCCACTCCGTTTTGAAGCGAAATGATGACGCTGCCCGGATGAACGATCGGTTTGATTGCCAGGGCGGCTTCGTCGGTGTGATAGGTTTTGGTCGCAAAAAGAACCAGATCCGCCCGGCCGATTTCCCTCGGGGTGTCGGTCGCCTTGACCTGGGCAACATGGAAATCGCCATGGACGCTTTTTGCCTGCAACCCTTTTTCACGAATTGCTTCAAGATGTGCACCGCGTGCAATGAATGTCACATCATGCCCGCTGCGAGCGAGCAAGCCCCCATAATAACCACCGACCCCACCGGCTCCCATGATAACAATTTTCATTTATCCCTCCCTTTATGGGATCTTCGCAAACCGCCCACATCGATTTTTTTTACCAAACGCAAAGCCTTGACTTTTCGACCCCCAAATTCACAATAGGTGTCTTCGCTCGGTACAAAACCGACCTTCTGATAGAATCCGCCGTTGTATTTTGGAATGACCGTATCGACGATCAAGGTATTGACTTCTTTCCATTTCGAAGACAGCCACCATTCAATATAATCGATACAATCGGATCCGATCCCCTGGCCGAGGTATTCTAAATCTAAATAAATCAGGGGAAGCTCAGCGGTGCATGAGTCCTTTCGTTTCAGCATAAAAAAGCCCACCGGTATGCCATCTTGTTCGGCGATAAAAAACGGCGTTTCCGCCGCCATTCGTATATAATCATTCGGCATAAAGGCATTCACGGCCGCAGCCACTTCCTCCGGCTTCAGTTCTTCGTAAAACTTCCGTATAAATGCATTGCTGCGCATCTTAAAGCAGAACTGAGCGTCCATTGGTGAAAAGGGGCGAATTTTCATCTCAATTGTTTGCTCATAAATACACTGAGTGGATCACTGGTATAAAAGCCAAACGGATCTGTTTTTTTATATCCGAGTTTGCCGTAAAGAGATATTGCTTCCCGTTGATGGATGCCTGTTTCGAGTTTGACAGCTGAAAAACCTTCCTGCCTGGCCTGTTGCTCAAGCGCCATGACCAGTTTTTCTGCCAACCCTATCCCTCTCTTGGCACGGGCCACATATAGACGTTTTAGCTCCACATGATTCCTTGACGATCTTTTGAATGAAGCAATCCCCACCGGATGCTGATTATCGCAGGCGGCTATGAAATAATAGCGAGGTGAAGCAAGCTTTTCAATCGATTCAAGATGATTGCTTTCAGGAGGATAGAGCGACGATTGATATTGGTCCAGTTCAACAATCAGCTCCATTATTAATGGCAGCTTTGGATCTGTCTCTTCTATCAAAATCATATATTACCTGAATCCGGCACGTGCCATTTGTGTGCCAAATAAATGATGAAAAGTTACTTCATTTTGTTTGCGCACTTACAAGGATTTCAATGTATTGTGCAAGGCCTAATAGGTCAAGGAATACCGCTTCATTTGGGGATAACAATGTTGTAATTTATTAAATTTCTGATAAGATCTTTTTTGACTGGCGTATGGGCGATAATGGTTTATGCATGTGCTTTACCGATTCAATAAGCGGAGAATTTAATAATGACAGCCGAACCCAGCAGTGAAGATTTAGAGCAGAAGATTCAGGAATTAGAAAGCGAACTGGATGCACAAGCGAACTCCTCTGAAGCTCTGAAAAACGAATATAACGAACTGGATGAAATCAATAAAACCTTAAAAGCTGAACTGGCCGAGCGTAATCAAGCCTATGAAAAACTTAAGGAGGGTTTTGAAAAATTGGGGCGGCGTGCCGGCGTGAAAACCATTGAGCTGACCAAAGAAAAAGACCAAATGGGGGCAGAAATTGACGAAATTCAGAAACAAGTCACCACACTGCAGGAAGAATCGTGGTTGAATCAGGCGTTCATTGATGCGATTCCCGATATCGCCTTTCTCGCAAGACCAAATAATGAAATTGTACTCGCGAACAAGGCCGCCATCAAATCTGGAGCAATTGTCGGAGAAAAATGTTTTAAGACTTGGAGGCAAGAAAGCGAACCCTGCGATTGGTGTTTGGCTCCGGATTCGCTAGATTCGGGCAAGACACTGACAGCCGACCACGAAGAAAATGGAAAAACCTGGGAGATGATGTGGATCCCAATCCAAAAAGACCTCTATCTCCATTTAGTCATCGATCTGACTGAGAAGAGAGAGCGTGAAGCCAGGGCCCAACTGGCCAAACATATCAAAACGCTGGGCACCTTCGCAGGCGGGATTGCCAACGATCTCAACAATCTCCTTACGGGTGTTCAGGGCCATCTTTCATTGATGTCTCTGGAATCCGATGCCTCGCAACCGACCAATGAACAGTTTAAGGAAATTGAAGAATTGATTGGCAAAATAAGTGAACTCACCCGGCAGCTGCTCGAATTTGCCACGGCTGAAAAACATGATGCGCAACCCATCGATCTCATAGAGATTATCCAAAAAACGGCAAACCGTCTGGGTGACAAAAGAAAAGACATCTCCATCTATCCTTCTTTGGATGAAGATATTTGGAAGACCGAAGGTGATGCCGAACAAATCGGCAAAATGCTGACCCATTTATATGAAAATGCATCTCAGACCATGCCCCAAGGCGGGGATCTCTATCTGAAGGTGGAAAATGTTATTCTGGACGAAAAATTTGTCCTTGTGCAAGGGACGTTACCCGGAAAATATATCAAAGTATCGATTACCGACACCGGCCTGGGCACGGATGAGTATGATCAAATGCGGCTATTTGATCCCTTCTTCACATCCAGAGAATTAGGCCGCTGGCGTGCATTGAGCCTGGCCTTTGTGTATGCCATCGTTAATAACCACAATGGCATCATCGATGTCTACAGTGAAATCAGGGAAGGGACCACGTTTAACATCTATCTTCCAGCAACGGTGAAAGCGTCCCTTGAAGAACCAGCGCCTGACCGCGAGACCAAGACGCTTCTGCTTGTCGATGACGAGGATGTTATCATTCGAGTTGCCATGAAGATGATCGCCAGACTGGGCTATGAAGGGCTTGTGGCTCGCAACGGGTTGGAGGCTATCGAGCTTTACCAAACCCATCCCACTCAAATCAGTCTCATCATTCTTGATATGGTGATGCCCAAAATGGATGGCCCGCGAACATTTAATGAATTGAAGAAAATCAATCCGAATATTAAGGTTCTCATTACCAGCGGGTATGGCATTACGGATAAAGTCAAAAAAATGTTGGATCAGGGTGGGGAAGGATTCATCCAGAAGCCGTTTGATCTGGAACAGCTTTCTGAGGCTATTGGCAAAATTCTGGACAAATAATCCCATCGCTGCAAGAGTGACTCTATGACTGAAGTCATCGATTTTAACCAAATCTATCAGGAATTTCAGCCCAAAATACAAGGCTATCTTTCGCAGTGGGTCGGCAGTCAAGAGGCTGAAGATCTTGTACAGGAAGTTTCTACCAAGGTGAGTCGGGGGCTTAACACTTTTAAAGGCAAATCCAAACTCTCGACCTGGCTGTACCGCATTGCCACAAATACCGCTTTAGACCGATTGAAATCTGCATCATACAAATATTCATCCAGTCGGACTGGTTTAGAAGATGCAGCTGCCACGGAGGATAAAAATCCCTGGGCCGACCAGCTCAATCCGCCAACGGATCAAAGCCTTATTAGAGAGGAGATGGGCACCTGTGTCAGGGAATATATCGACAAACTCCCCCCTGACTATAAAGCCGTAATCTTTCTCAGCGAAATAGAGGAATTAAGAAATAAGGAAATTGCCCAAATCCTCGATATTTCAATTGATACGGTCAAAATTCGGCTGCATCGGGCCCGGGCCTGTCTCAAGAACGAGCTCGATAACGGCTGTGACTTTTATCACAACGATCAAGGCACCCTTGCCTGTGATCGCAAGCCTGCCATATTGGATCTTAGAAAATCCGATTAATCTGCTCTTCTTCGATCTAACCTCCATCCAAATTAGCCATTTTTTCAAAATTGTATCTTTTTCGCTTCCATCTCGTCTAATGGGTTAGTGCCCATACACGACTAAATAATGGCACTCTGAAGTGTCCGATTCAGAAATAAGGAGGTGAAGGATATGTTCGCATCTGAATCTTTTAATTTAGGCTGGTTATTTCCCCTGGCGATGATGGTAGTCTGTTTTTTTTTGATGAAAGGCCGCAGGGGATCGAGTATGTGCGGATTCGGTTCTGGCGATACAGATCAACCCGACATTGACGGTTCCGATTCGGCTAGGGGTATTCTCGACAAGCGTTTTGGCCAGGGAGAGATAAACAAGGAAGAATGATGGTGTCGTAAAAAGTCCCATCTACTGCGTTGTAGTATTTTTTCAGACACTCGGCATACTACATGTATGGCCTTGTTCCTGAAGAAATACCACGCCTTGTATATGAACCTCTTTACTTAGCCATCTATATTTGATCAATCAATAAAAAGGAGATTTATTATGTGTTTAAAATCAAAAAATTCCCAAACTAAAGCATCTCAAAAAACAGGTGACAGGCACCAGGTCGTCGATCATAAGGTGACGCTCCTGATTGCTGCTGGAGCCGCCATGGCCGCCAACTGTGAACCCTGCCTCAATCGAATCGTCCCGGATTTGATTGAAGAAGGGGTCGCCGAAGCGGATATTCAAAGAGCAGTTGAAATCGGCCAGTTTGTCAAAGACAGGCCGGCGGCCATAATGAAAGAGGCCGCCGATGTACTCACAGGGTCAAATCTGTCTCAAAATTTGATCTCCGACGATTGCCCCGCCGAAGCGATGAAATAAAAGACGTCAAATAGGGTTTTGAACCCACTTCTATAGAATTTTATATACCACTACCGGCTTGGTATGTCCTTTAACCTGGCAGGGTGATTGTCGCTCCATTTTGATCTGAAGCGAGCTGTCGAGTCTTTTCACCGTCTCTTCTCCGGCCAGGATATCACACGCAAACTCTTTGGTAAGCATTTCGATCCGCGAGGCAAGATTTACAGTGTCACCGATCAAAGCATACGACAAGCGATCTTCGCTGCCCACATTCCCGGCCAACACCTCCCCGGTATGGATACCGATCCCGTGTTTGAAGGGTTGTCTCCCCTCTTGTATTCGCTTTTGATTCAGCGCTTCCAGACTTTTGCGCATTTCTAGCGCCGCCTGAACAGCCCTGACTGCATGATCGGAATTCTGCACCGGAACACCGAAAACGGCCTCGATTTCGTCGCCAACAAATTGTAGCACTAATCCCTTGTGTTTCCGGATGACGCGCTGCAGGGCCGTAAAGTACTCACGCATGCTGATAATGACCTCTTCCGGCGAAGCTTCCTCGACGTAGGCCGTAAAATTCCGGAGATCTGAAAAGAGCAAGGTGGCTTCGATCCTCTGACCATTTAAAGGAATTCGTCCGGCAAGGATTTCATCCCGGACTTCCCGGGTCACATATTTCCCGAAAGTTTCATTGATAAAATCACGCTCTTTTAGTCCTTTGGTCATTTCATTAATTACATCGCCGGCATATCCGATTTCATCATTGGTTGTCACGCGAATCTTTCTTTCAAATTGGCCATGTCGCACATCCTTCAGCACACCGATAATTTCCTGCAAAGGCCTTGTTAAATTACTGCTGACCATCAGCGTCAATATTAGGCCGACGGCCATAAATACCAGGGCGTCTGTATAAATGATGGACTGGAGATCTCTCAGCGCTACGTTTGCATCGGACTGAACAATAAATTGGCTCTGGGCCGCATTTAAGATGGCGAAAAGCGGAACCAGATTGCATGCAAAAAGAAGTGCAAACAGTCGCGTACTTATTCGGATTCGCAAGGTTTTGGGTGTCTTATAAAGACGGCCCTTGGGGAAAAGGCGGGGAACCATCCTTTTTTGCAGTATTCTTTGCAAAATAAAAAAAGCTGCAACGGTCGTCATCAACCCGGTTTGAATGGTGACATAAAAAATGCGTTGAATATCGGCAGGCGTGGCCTCATAAATCCAGCTGACTCCGGTATAGGCCACCGCCGCCATAAGCCATATGCCAAAATCGACCGCTAATAGAAAGAAAGGTTCATTCAGTAATCGTTGATGCGCCTTGAGCCTCATTTCCGGGTTTGGCGGCATCCCTTGATAGGTTATATCCTGATAGCGTCGGATGGGTCTTTCATATACCCACGCCATGACACAAATGATTAAAAAGATACCGGGATCAAAAAAATATCCGAAGCGCCATAGGAATGCTTCTGTTTTCGAAGACAACTGGGTTGCTGTCGCCAGAATAACGAGCCCGGCCACCCCTGATCCGACAGCATTGGCGAGCAGATTCCCTGCCAACATGCTGTTCTTAAAACCAAAATGCTCGATCCTTGTCATTGCTTTTATCCCTTTTTGTTCAATTCGGGTGCCATTCGAGTGAGACTTGACAATTATGCCTTTTTTTCCTATACTAAAATCAAATTCGATCTCTTCTAGGGCCTACATTTGATCCGCAACAGCTTCTGCTGTGAAAGACTTTATCTTTGTCTGAATTTGGAGTTACCCTGCTTCGTACGTACCATATTTTCTCTGTTTTTGGGTATTCTTTTAAAGCCGACAAAAGACTTAGGCAAGAAAGGAGGGCATATGTATCAAAAAATAATGGTCCCATTGGATGGCTCAGAGTTGGCAGAATGTGTTCTTCCGCATGTGGAGACATTCATAAAGGAGTACAAGATAAAAAGTGTTGTCTTCATACGTGTGGTGGAGCCCTTTCATGACCATTACATACCCACTATCGGCATACACGATATCGAAGTTTTTCAGAAAGTGGAATCAGAAAGGAAGGTTGATGCCGAAGACTACCTTAACCAGATCGTGAATAAGCTAAAACATGAAGACACAAACATTCAAACGAAGGTTCTTGCCGGGAGTGTTTCTGATTGCCTTTGTGATTATGCTGAGAATAATGATATCGATCTTATCCTTATTGCAACACATGGACGTTCAGGGGTGAGCCGCTGGGTTAGGGGAAGCGTAGCTGACAAAGTGCTCCGTTCTTCAAACGCACCGGTTTTAATGGTGCGCGCTCCGGACAGTAAAGGAGGAATTTAAGAAGGCAGCATAAAATCCTGATGCTGAACTCTAATTGAGCGGAAAAAGGAGGATATTATGGCGGTCAAAGTTCTCATTAATAGAATTGTGCCCAAAGACACGGCCAAGGCGATGATGCCGTTTTTCAGGGAAATGAGAGAAGTTGCCTTAAACCAACCAGGCTATATTTCCGGTGAAACATTGAAGAATCTCGACAATCCTGAGGAATTCCTGGTCATCAGCACCTGGGAGTCTTCTGAAGATTGGCAATACTGGCTGCAAAACCCCAAAAGGACAGAAATCCAGGCTAAGATCGATGCATTGCTGGGGGGAACAACCGAATACAAGATCTTTCATTATGGCTTTAGGGAATAGCCCATTTCAGCCTGTGATGACTGTCCCATATCTGAAACAAAAATGGTTGTTGGAACGCTAATTTTCGAGTACAAAATTGAGGTGTTGTTATTTGATCAAAATACGCACTTTAGATTATGCCTTCTTTCGGCCAAACACGCCTAACACATTATCTACCGCGCAGGGCTCGAATCATTCAGGCGATTCGCGAGTTTTTTTTGATCAATGGATTTCTTGAAGTTGAAACACCCTGCCGCGTACCCGCTCCGGCGCCCGAATTACATATCGATGCCGAACCTTCCGGAAAGTGGTTTTTACACACATCGCCGGAGTTGTGCATGAAACGCCTGCTTGCTGCCGGGCATACAAAAATCTTTCAGATCTGCAAATGTTTTCGGCAAAGAGAAAGGGGAAACAGGCACCTGCCCGAATTTTCGATGCTGGAGTGGTACCAGGCTGATATAGGCTACCTAGATATGATGGATCAGGTTGAGCAGCTGGTCTGTTTTATTGCACGGAAAATCGGCCAGGCAGATGAAATATCCTACCGGGGCAAACGGATCGATCTAAAAAAACCCTGGTCCAGAATGTCGGTTTCCCAAGCCTTTGCGGATTATGTACCGATTTCTTTGGAAAGAGCACTTTCTGAAAACAGGTTTGATGCCCTTATGGTTGATCGTATTGAACCGAACCTCGATCGAACTAGACCGCTTTTTCTTTATGATTATCCGGCTTCACTCGGCGCCCTCGCCCGGATGAAACCGGACAATCCTGCCGTTGCTGAGCGCTTTGAACTTTTTATGGGGGGGCTTGAAATCTGCAACGCCTTTAGCGAGCTGACCGATCCGGTTGAACAGCGGAACCGATTTGCCGCAGAGCTGAATCAGCGCAGCAAAGCCGGAAAGTGTGACTATCCGATGCCTGAAAAATTTCTCGCTTCCTTGGGATTTATGCCGGAGTCCGCCGGCAACGCACTGGGGATCGATCGGCTGGTGATGCTTTTTACCGACGCCGACCACATCGATGACGTGGTCGCGTTTACGCCGGAAGAATTATAACCTGCTAGGCCGAAGTGCATGTTGTTTTCAATCTATATCCATAGTTTCTTCATTTTGTTTACACACAATTGAGGTACAACGAAATCAATTCAGATAAATCCTCGGCACCCGGGCGGTAATGGATGACAGCACCTCATAGTTGATCGTATTCAGCGTTGTGGCGATTTCATCTGCGGTGATGAATCCCTCCCCCTGGCTGCCGAAAATCACGACTTCGTCTTCCATCATCACCCCGGGGATATGCCCTACATCCAGCATAGTCAGGTCCATACAAACACGACCGACAATGGGCGCTCGCTGCCCGCGAATCAGCATATGCCCCTGGTTGGAAAGAAGCCGGCTGTATCCGTCGGCATATCCGACCGGAACGGTGGCAATGGTAGTGGACGAATCGGTTCTCCAGGTACACCCGTAGCTGACGGCGAAATCGGTCGGCACTTTTTTTAGGTGAATCACCCGTGCCTTTAGCGCCATGGCCGGTTTGAGGGCGATCTTGGATTTATCCACCGCATCGGAGGGGTACAAGCCGTAAACGGATATACCGGCGCGCGGATGCCCGCCTCTCTCAATTGGGCGCCTTCCTCTACTCTCGCCACCCCTAAAACGTCAGCCCCGTTTTCCAGAGCTGTCCTCGCCACTTGGACGTCCCCATGCCCGTAAGCATCTGTCTTCACCGCCGCCAACAAGCGCGCGCTGGGATCAATGATGCGTCTTAATGCGCAAATATTGTGTGCGATGGCATTCAGATCCACCTCCGCCCATATGAGTGGAACGCCCATGTCGTTTCCTTTTTTTGCGATGAAGCCGGAGATCAGCACATATAAAATTTGATACGCCAAAGAAAGGTCAGACGCTTACGCCCTCGAATACTTTCATTCCATATTAGCTGTCCAATTTACAACAAAGTGTCGATAGGTGCATATTCAAGATCGAGTACCTCGGAAACTCCCCTGTAAGTCACCTTGCCTTGTACCACGTTAGCACCCAACTTGATTTCCTGATTTTCGTTTAATGCCACCGCCCATCCCTTGGTGGCAATTTCAACCGCATACGGGAGTGTGGCATTGGTCAGGGCAATCGTGGAGGTTTTGGCCTCCGCTGCCGACCCCGGCATCTTTTTCGACCAGAACCGTGTGACCGTTCTGTTTCATCACCTCGACCCCTGCGGGGGTCATTGACACACGATTTTCCTCTGCTTTTATTTCTTTCAACACTCCGACGATCATTTTACTATCCTAACCATAATAATGTGAGTTTTGAGATGACATCTAATCCAGCGCTATTAGCCAGTCCTTAAAGCGATCATTTCGAAAATGGAGGATGTCGTCCATCAGCTCAATGAGTTGTTTGCTTCTCGGCCCCGGCGCCGGGAGGGTTCGGTCCTCGAAGCGGGCCACCGGCGCAACCTTGATGCCCGAATGGGAAGTGAAGATTTCATCCGCCGCAAAAAGCTCCTCCGGTAAAATCGAATCCTCCGAAATGGGGATTCCGATTCTTGGCGCCGCCTGGAGAAAGGATTTACGCGTAATGCTAGAGAGAATCCGACCTAGGGGCGGTGTCTTGAGAACACCGTCTTTGACCAGGAAAACCGATTCAATCGAACCCTCGGCCAAAAACCCGTCGGTTCCCACTGTGAGACCAAGGTCAAAACCACGGCGATTTGCGTCCTTTCGAACCAGATACCCGTTTAAATAGTGGGAGCAAGCTTTGGCCTCAACCGGCACCGACTCGGGGTGAATTTTGCGCCACTTGGAAAGGCAGGCCGATATGGGCTGGGCCTTGCCCAAGCCCAATTCCTCGCTATCCGGTATGGCAAAGATGGCCAGGTCAAGCTTGGATTCCAGAACCAGTTGGATGATTGCCTCTTCACCCCAGTAAGCCAGGATCTTAATTAATCCGGTTCCCATGTTATTGGCCTTGACCGTTTCGGCTACGGCATCAACAATCTCATCCGTGGAATAAGCCATCTCCATCCCCAGGAGCCGGGCGCTCTGCATCAGCCGTTTGAGATGTTCGTCCAAACGAAAGGCAAAAAGCCCCTCAGGGCCTTCGTGAATCCCGAAGACCTCAAAAATGGCTGAGCCACGCGAAAAACCATGGGACAACAGCGGCACGGTTGCCTTTTCCCATGGGATTAACTTCCCGTTAAGCCAGACTTTTCGCTCGCTGTTCATAAATACCTCCTATGCGCATAAAAAGATTTTTATAGGGTTTCTTTGCCGTAAACCTGGCCTGCGTGGATATAAGATAAACTGTTACCATCCCAAAGTAAAAGGAGCAGCGCGAACAAGCTTCGGCATAAGAAGATGGGGTAACCATAAAGAAAGAAACGGGAAATATGTGGTGATCAAGACAACCGGAACAGAGCAGGTTACGATAAAGATCATTTGGGGTTTGATTAATTTGTCCAAGCTGCAATTGCCGATCCTTCCCGCAAGGTAGAGAATGGGAGCGGTGGGAGGTGTCTTGTTGCCGAGCCCCAGGTTGGTTCCCAGGATAGCGGCAAAGTGGATGGGATGAACCCCGATTTCCTTCATTAAGGGAAACAGCAAAGTTGCTGCCAGAAGGGTGCCGCTGAAATCGTCCATAAGCATGCCGAGAATTAGCAGAAACACGTTGACCATAAGCAGTATCATATACTTGTTTTCCGTGACACCGATCAGTGCTGCAATTAAACGCTGAGGCACCATTTCCATAATGTACATACGGCTTAAAATCATTACAAAAAAGATCATTAAAATTATTACACCGGTAGTAGTAATCGTGGTTACCATGGCCTCTTTGAGTACTTTGAAATCCATTGTGCGGTAAATCCAGAAACCAACGGGTATGGAATATATAACCGCTATTCCTGCCGCTTCTGTGGGAGTAAAGATTCCTCCGTAAATACCGCCTAATACGATAACCGGCATGAGCAGGGCAAAGAATCCTTTATAAACAGCATTTCCGAAATCTTTTGTCTGCTGCTTCAATCCGACAGGAGGATTCACTTTTATGTTCAATTTGCGGCACATAAACCAGTTTACCGTGCTGTACAGTCCTATCATAATAATGCCGGGCACAACGGTCGACAAAAAGCAGGCCGCCACCGATTGCCAGGTTACCCATGCATAGAGTATCATAGGAACACTTGGCGGAATCAGCTGACCCAGAACCGATGGTGCGGCGACAAGGGCTGTGGCCTGCCCCCTGGGGTATCCTCGCTCCACCATGCGGGGTATCATAATACCTCCGATTGCGGCAACCGCTGCAGAGCAGGTTCCGGCGATAGCGCCGAATACGGCACAACTTATGATGGAGACCGTTCCCAGGCCGCTCTTGGTTCGGCCCAAAATAGAATCAGAGATGGCCACAAGCCGTGCCGCAATGCCTCCGGAGCTCATAATCCCTCCCATGAGGATGAAGAAAAGGATGCAAAGGACGGCCATGGAGTTTACTTTGTGAAAACCGGTGGCCATTATAAACATGGGATCATAATTGCCCAGGATGAACATAAACAATACCGCAGCCATAAAGCAAAAAGGAACCGGCACCCCTATTACAAGGAGCACTACTAAGATTAAAATATCAAAAAAAAACATCCATTTCTTAAGCTTCCTCTCCGGATAAATGCTTAAAAACCGCTCTCTTTCCGAAGCTTTCAAGTATATGATCAATAAGCTCTGCAAGAAAATAAAAGGACATAAGTAGAGCGCCGAAGAAAACAGCGCTTTGAGAAAGAACCATCGGCAGCAAAAGCGCCTGGGAAGTCTCTCCTTTTGTAAGACCCCATATGAAATACGGATAACTCCACGTGACCATGACGACAGACAAAATCAGAGTAATAAAAGCGCTTATTGCATTAATCATGGCTGTAGACCTGGGAGTCTTAAGAAACAGATGCACCAGTTCCGCCTTGATATGGGTGCGTTCATAAGCTCCGTAAGACGCCCCCAGAAAATACAGCCATACGCCAAGGAGACAGACCATCTCTTCCACGCCAAAAAGCGGGGAGCCGAATACATAGCGGAGCATCACCTCAATAAAAACCAGGATGCTGACAGCACATCCGGCAATGAAAATAAACCATTTCTGGAAAGACACCAGCCCTTTCCAGATCATTATTCCGATTCTTTTCATATCTTCACCAAATTTTATTGCAACAGACTCCTCATCCTCATTCCTTGATCACTTCTCAATTGAGTTACTCAATTAGGGTATAATCAAAGGGAGCATAAAGCTCCCTTTGACTGTTGTATCCGGATAAGGCTTATCTTAAACCTTATTTTACTTCCATACCTACATGCTTCCTGGCGATATCTACCAGGGTTTTGCCCATGAGAGGCTCCATCTTGGGCCATACATCTTCACGGATGGCTTTGGCAAACCCCTTTAATTCCGCGTCGGTCGGTACAAGAACCTTTAAACCGAACTCTTTCAACTTCTTGCGATATTCCTCATCTTCCGCAAGAAAAACATCCCAGCGTCCTAACACCTGTTTTTCCGCCGCATCTACTAAAATCTTCTGGTATTTTGCGGGGAGCTTGTCGAAGAGTTCTTTGTTCATGAAGAACCACCAGGGTTCCAGGTAATCATTTGTCTGGATCCACACACCCTGAATGTCGCGGAATTGATAGCCCTGGAAAGGGGGGCCGCCTGATTCGCCGTCTGCAACTCCACGCTCAATCGCGCTAAAGGCCTCGGCATATGGAATCGTAGAGGGGATATAACCGAGTCTTTCCCAGGTCAGTTCGCAGGCTTTCAGCGGCATAACCCTGATTTTCATCTTGTTGGGTTTCATCTCTCGCCAGCCCTTTGGCTCTTCCCTTGTGGTCACGCCGGCCCAGCCAACAGGGAAAAGCGCCAGACCCTTAATGCCCTGATCGACCAATAAATCGCCCACCATGTTATAGACCCAGCCGCCTCTTCTATAGGCTTCCTTGGCTTCTGCCGTGTTTGTGAACAGGTAGGGCATATAGTAACCGATATTTAGTCTCGGGTCATATGTGGGCGCAAGGGGTTGCAGAGCCAGTTCATAATCACCTCTCATTACACGCTCATGGCATTCAACCCAGTCGCAGAGCACGCCGCCGGAGTGTACCGTGATTTCGATGTTACCGTTGGTTTTTTCTTTTACCTCTTTTGCAAAGGCTACGGCGCGCCTGTGCATATCGCTGTCTTCAGGCATAACCTGGGTCAAGCGCCACTTATACTTGTCGGCGGATACTTCGGGCGCCCATGCCAGCCCTAAAGCAAAAACGAATACTAAAAAAATACCAACTAAAATTTCCCATTTTCGAGTCATGATTTGCCTCCTTTTTGTTAAGATGTTGTAGTTTGTAAGAATCCGGTCCCGAGCAGTCCGGTCCCGAATTCTTCATTCGCCCCTTTGGTCGGCGGGGGCTTTAAGCTTTGCTCACATTGCCGATGCCCATAAAGATGGACCGCATATCCCCGATCGGTTAGATCCACGGCCATCAGATGGGCGCCGCTCCCGCGTACTGCAATAGATTCCTTGTGCATTATTTCCCCCTCTTTTCATTTTGATTCTTCTCAGATGGATGAGAATGAGGTAGAAAAAAATTTTCTTCGCTGACATGAAACTGCATGGCTTTCTCAATGGCTTTC
Organism: uncultured Desulfobacteraceae bacterium; assembly: GCA_964530095.1. Lineage (GTDB taxonomy): Bacteria > Desulfobacterota > Desulfobacteria > Desulfobacterales > CAZHA01 > CAZHAH01. The sequence goes on from CAZHAH010000034.1 coordinate 31,988, forward strand.
GGGTTACCCGATTTAATCGCTTTAAAAAGAACAATATTTGCTTCCAGAAGCTTGGAGGGACCTTCAGGGAAAATATCTTGCAAGATAGGGACATATCCTTTGAGGAGAACATCGTGGAACATCTCCCAGATTAAGAAAAATATTTTATTCTTGCTTGCCAAGGCCAGCTGCTGATGGAATTCAACGGCCAGATGGAAATAGGCCTCGATGTCGTCACTGCAGGCCCTCATTTCTTTTAATAGATGCTCCAGCTTTTTAAAATCGTCCTTGGTTGCATTCTCGGCCGCTGCATGCGCGATACCGAGCTCTATGTATTTTCGAACTTCCCACAGCTCTTTGAGGGTATTTTCGTCGGCATTTATCAGCCATGCAAGCTGCTCCCGAACGGCTTCCATATACTGCGTGATATCGATTTTCTTGATTGTGGATCCCTTAAAGCCCGGGTTTATTTCGATCAAACCCATGACGCTGAGGGTCCGCAATGCTTCCCGAATCGTAGGACGACCCACGTTAAAAAGCTGGCCCAATTCTCTTTCTGAAGGAAGGCGGTCCCCAGGATTCATCTGGCCTTCATAGATGGCCTGCTTGATCTGATCGGCGACCTCCTCATAAAGGCGTGTCTTTTTCAGCGGCTTGAAAGGCAAGTTCTTCATTATTTATCGGGCTTTTCTATAAAGCCATAAAATAGAATGCTCGGTATTACCATCCACATATTTGATTGTCAAATTATTTTCTATAAATTGTACCTTTTTTCGGCGTTTGAAGGGTTAACTTCACAAGGAAATTATTAAAGCGCATTGAAGTTTTGCAACAACGCCAAGGCGCCTTTTTACTTCGGGAATCACAGTTTTTGAACCGCTTCATACCGGGGCTCGGAATGGTTAGCTGGCCGGATGAAATGTAAATCCTTAGACAAATCTTCTTCTCAGAGACAACCTTCCTGGTGGACAAAAAAAGCGGCATCAAAACACTGGGGGATCTTAGCGGTAAGCGCGTAGGGGCTGCCCGGGGAACCACCAACTTGAGGGCGGTCGAGGCACTGGCCAAAGAAGGAAAGTTCAAGCCCAAAGACATCGTCGTCACCGAGACCCACCCTCAGGGGATGTTGGCGTTGAAAAGCGGCAAGATCGAGGCTTACTCCACCGACCGCAGTCTATTGGAAGGGTTACGCATGAAGGACCAGAATCCTGGCAAATGGATGACGGTTCCTTTCGCCATCGCCTATGAGCCTTACGCCTACATCACGCGAGAAGGCCAGTCCGATTTCCGTGACTTTGTCAACAACACCCTCATCTGGTCCATCAAAACCGGAAAGTTCTTTGAGTTTTACGACAAATGGATGGGCCCCAAGGGCGTCGTTCCCATCCCCATGTCCCAGGCCTACAGGGACTACCTGGAGATGATGGTCTACCCCATTTCAGACGGCTGGTGGAAGAAGTAAACCGACTATCGGGGGCCCAATGGCCCCCCTTTTACCTAACCCGGACGGGAGCAACTCGATGGGTTTTGCCTATGATTTTGACTGGAGCGTTCTTTGGCGGCAACCATACGGAATATGGTTGTTGAAGGGGATTTGGTTGACGCTTAAGATCGGTTTTTTGGGTTGGATCATCGCGCTTTTCCTGGGAATTCTCATCGGCACCTTGCGGGTCACGCCGTGGCGCTGGCTGCGCTTCATCGCCGCCGCCTATACCGAGCTTTTCCGTAACATCCCTTTCTTGGTACAGCTCTTCTTTTGGTATTACGCCGGGCCGATGATCTTCGGCGAGAACCTTGGCCGTCAGATCAATCAGATCATGGGTCTCAATTACTACGTGGCGATCCTTGCCCTTGGATTATACACGGCCTCCCGGGTGGCCGAACATATGCGGGCCGGCTTTGCCTCCATCGGCCGCGACCAGTACCAGGCGGTTTTGTCAACCGGTATGACCCACTATCAGATGTACCGCTTCGTCATCATTCCGTATGCCCTGAGGATCATCATGCCGCCTTTGACGACCGAGTTTTTAACTATTTTCAAAAACTCGTCCATTGCCATGACCATTGGCGTGGCTGAAATCACCTTTATGAGTTACCGCATCGATGCCGAAACCTTCCACGGTTTGGAGGCGACCACGGGCGCAATGTTCATTTACTTGATCCTGGGGTTGACGGTTGTCCGGATCATGGACATCATTGAATCCAGATTCAAGATACCCGGAATGATCGGAAGGTAGTCATGTTTGATGCTGTCGCCCGTAATATCACCTTTCTGTTAGGCGGCTTTGGGGTGACATTACAGTTGACTTTGTGCGCTCTGAGCGGCGGCATCGTTTTAGGCGCGCTGGTGGGGCTTGGCCGGATCTCGCGCAACAGATGGATCTACCATCCGGTCACTGTGTACGTCAACTTCCTGCGCAATATGCCTCTCATCCTGGTCATATTCTGGTTCTATTTCGTCATGCCGATCATCGCGGGACGTCCCCTGAACCCCTTCCTTTCGGCGGTCATCTCATTTATTATTTTCGAAGCGACCTATTTCGGTGAGATCTTTCGGGCCGGCTATCAGTCGATCAGCAAAGATCTGATCAATGCCGCCTATTCCACAGGCCTGACCTATTCCCAGACGGCCCGCTACATTCTGATTCCCGTTGCCTTCCGGCGGATGCTGCCGAGTTTGATTACCCAGTCGATCGTCACCTTCCAGGATACCAGCCTTGCCTTTGTGATTGGCCTGCAGGAGTTTGTCCGGCGGACTTCCATCGTAGACAATCTGGAGGTTCGGTCTATTCAGCTCTTTGGCTTTGTGGCTATTGTCTTCTTCATCTTCTGTTTTATCGGCTCAAAGATTTCGCGTTATTTCGAGGAAAAAGGCAGAAAGACGGGCGTGTTATGATCGAAATAAAAAATATCAGTAAATGGTTCGGCGATTTAAAAGTATTGACGGACATAAACGAAGTTATTCAACGCGGCCAGACCGTGGTTATTTGCGGTCCGAGCGGTTCAGGTAAAAGTACGCTGCTGCGATGCGTCAACGGATTGGAGCCTTATCAAGAGGGAGAGATCATCGTCGACAAAATCTCCTTAAGCGACCCCAAGACAAACCTTTACAAGCTGCGCCAAAAAATCGGCATGGTGTTTCAGCGCTTCGAACTTTATCCTCATATGCCGGTCTTGCGCAACATCAGCCTTGCTCCGATGAAGGTTCTCGGCAAATCAAAACAGGAGGCCGAGAAAAGGGCCATGGATCTTCTGGAACGGGTGGGCATTCCAGAGAAGGCCGAAGAGTACCCGGCCAATCTTTCCGGCGGCCAGCAGCAGCGGGTGGCCATCGCCCGTAGCCTGGCCATGGAACCGGATTACATGATGTTCGATGAACCTACCTCGGCCCTGGACCCTGAAATGATTAATGAGGTACTGGAAGTCATGATCGCCCTGGCCAAAGAAGGCATGACCATGATCGTGGTTACGCATGAGATGGGTTTTGCCCGCGAAGTGGCCGACGAGATTATTTTTATGGACGAAGGCAAGATTATTGAAAGAGGCACGGACGAAGAATTCTTCACCAACCCCAAAAGCGAACGCACAAAGGCCTTTCTCAGCCAGATTCTGGTTTGAGGTGGGTTCGGAAGATCAGGGCAAATGCCGGAAAAGGTGATTGGCGTTTTAGGCGGCATGGGGCCGGAGGCGACCCTGGATTGCTTTGCCAAGATCATCAAAGGCACCCCGGCCGCAAAAGATCAGAACCACCTGCGGGTCATCATTGACTGTAATCCCAAGATCCCCGACCGGACAGCGGCAATATGCGGGCAGGGCGAATCGCCGGTGCCGGCCATGCTCGACAGCGCCCGTGGTCTGGCCACAGTCGGTGCCGATCTCATTATCATCCCCTGCATTTCGGCGCATATTTTCCTTAAGGAACTGCGCCGGCAAATCGGCATTCCCGTTCTTTCCCTCATCGATGCTGCGACTGAGGCCATCGCACGGTATCGCCCGCAGGTCAAAGCCGTCGGCCTCCTGGCCACCACTGGCACCCTCCGGGGGGGACTATTGCAAAAACGCCTGGACCAAAGCGGCATCGCGACCCTCATTCCCACCGAATCAGACCAGAGCAAGGTTATGGAGGCCATTTATGGAATAAAGGGCTCCCAGTCTCCCGCCTGCCGCAGAAAAGCAAGACTGGAACTCATTGAAGTCGCCGCCCGGCTCACAGAAAAGGGCGCGCAGGGAATCATTGCGGGATGCACTGAAATTCCTCTCGAATTGAGACCTGAAGACCTGAATGTTCCCTTTTTTGATCCTCTACTTATTCTTGCCATGGCGGCCATTCGCAAGGCTGAACGAAAGCCAAGGGGACTCCCCTGAAATATTACATCCCGTTCTTAACTCAGCCAAGATGATTTCGATCTGATATTCTTTTCAGAAAAGAATGATAGCAAGAGAGAACAGACGCAACAAGCCTTAAGGAACGTGGCCGCAGTGCTCAGGGCTGCGGGAAGTGACGTGGGAAGGGTTATTAAAACAACCATATATATAGCGGACATTGAACTCTGGGGCCGGGCCAACAGCGTGTATGCCCGCTTTTTCGGGGAACACCGGCCCGCGCGTGCCGTGGTTCCCAGCCGGGAGCTTCACTTCGGGTTCCAAATAGAAATTGAAGCCATTGCCGCACTTTCTGTGGAGGATCAAAGCTTATAAAAGATGCCATCGCGCAAGCAGGCTGGTTTGATGCAAAATATTAATCTAGATACAACAGGGATGAGGCCATGGAAAATAATTTATTCAGCCTGAAAGGCAAAGTCGCCATTGTCACGGGAGGCAACGGCGGCATCGGCAAAGGGATAGCTTGAGGCCTAGCAGCGGCAGGGGAGGACTTTGGAGAGTTGATCCGGGCAAGTCGTTGCGGCGGCGCCATGTTTTTAATTGGTGCCGGTGTCGGTGACCCCGGTTTGCACAATCCGGATTACGGCTTTCCGGATGCCATCATAGAAACTGGCGCAACATGTTTTGGTCGATCATCCAAGAAACATTTGAAGCCGCTTTCGGCAATATCACTGCATTCTACCGCAGGGTCCAGGCCGCCGGGACGGTGCCCCTGAGTGCCGGCGGCGATCACTCCATCAGCCTGCCGATTCTGCGTGCCATGGCTGCCGAGGGGCCGGTGGGGATGGTGCATATCGCCGCCCTTTGACCCTTCCGGAAATACTGCCATGGTGGGGGCTTCCATGATGTACGAAATCCTGTGCATTCTGGCCGAAGCGGTCACCCGTCGCAAAGGATAGGGGGCGCACATGAATGCAAAGATTAATTAAATATTGACATTTATTGCTTTACTCTTTAGCCTTGACCTGATTTCAAACCGCTTCGAATGCAGTCGTGCCCGGGCTGTCATCTCGAATGACCCGTAAAGACGAATTTTCAACGACCCGCCACACCGGAAAAATTAAAGCAGTCCCGTGCAGACCGAGATACTGCAATATTTGACCAACACGGGGTAGAAATGAAAGGCAAACGCTGGCAACCGTGGATCTTGCTTTCCCCATCGTTGAGTGCCATCTTTTTCTTCATGGTGGTTCCCATCGGTTTTATCGTCGTCTACAGCTTCTGGATTCGGGCTTCCACCGGAGCCGACATTCCGGCCTTCCAACTGGGCAACTACAAAAAATTCTTTGAGGACTTCTTCTATTCCGGGATGCTTTTGCGAACCCTTCGTATTTCATTGGAAACAGTTCTGCTTTGCGTCGTGTTCGGATATATTCCGGCCTATTTTTTCTACCAAACCCGGACTAAATTCAAATTCCTGCTGATGCTGCTGCTCATGCTGCCTTTCTGGATCAGCTATATTATCCGGACGCTAAGCTGGATCAACATACTGGGCGAGTCCGGCCTGATAAACCACATCCTCATCTTGTCAAAAATACTGTCAACCCCTTTGGACATCCTTTACAACGAAACATCGGTCATCCTGGGATTGGTTCAATATATGCTGCCGTTCATGATCTTGAATATCTACGTCAGCCTGGAAGGTATCGACAAGAGCTTGACCGAAGCCGCCAGGAGTCTGGGGTGTACCGAATGGCAGGCTTTCAGGGAAGTCATCCTGCCACTGAGCCTGCCCGGGGTGAGCGCCGGTTGTCTGCTGGTCTTCGTGCTGTCCGCCGGGACCTACATCACCCCGCTGATCCTGGGCGGTCCGGGTAATGAAATGATTGCCAATCTGATCTACAACCGGGTCATCGGAACCCTGGACTGGCCCTTCGGCTCGGCCATCAGTGTGCTGCTCATCGGCCTGCTGGGCATCATCGTCTTTACCTACAACAAATATCTCGGTATCAACCAAATTTTCAAGAGCCTGGGGGGAAGGACGGATTAAGATGAAGATCTCCGGTTGGTCACTGATACGCCTGTTTACCCTCTTTGTCTATATCACCATGTTCGCACCCATCGTGGTGGTCATCATCCTCTCGTTCAACCCTTTGGAATTTGCCAGTTTTCCCATGGAGGGATTCAGCTTCCGGTGGTACGTCCGGCTGGCCCAGAACCAAACCATCATAACGGCCTTTAAGACGTCACTCATCCTTGGATTTATTACTTCTGTGATCAGCACCTCCATTGCCATTCCGGCGGCCATGGCGTTCGTTCGCTACGACTTTCCTGGTAAAAATACCCTCAACACCTTGCTCCTGACCCCGATCATGATTCCGGAAGTCATCCTGGGGGTGGCCCTGCTGCTCTTCCTGCGCTGGCTGCAGCAACCCAAAAGCATGTTGCTGCTGGTCGTCGGGCATGTCGTCATTACCTTGCCATACATTCTTTTGGTGGTTCAGGCGCGATTGGTGGGGATAAAGAGAGTGTATGAAGAAGCTGCCATGAGCCTGGGGGCCAATGCGCTCCAGACATTTAAAGAAATTACCCTGCCGCTTCTGGCGCCGGCCATTATAGCGGGTATGCTCTTTGCCTTTACGATTTCATTCGATGACATTACCGCGACACTGTTCTGGGCCACGGCCAGGACCACCACCGTGCCGGTCAAGATACTGGGTATGCTGCGCCACCACATCAGCCCCGAGATCAATGCCCTGGGTACAGTGATGGTCTTCCTGACGATCTCGACCCCCCTGCTGGCCGGGTACTTGGCGCGAAGATTTAGCAGGGGCCTGGAATCGTCGAAGCGTTGATATTTTAGCCCGGTTTTGTGCCTGGAGATAGTCGCTTGTTAACCCACACAACAAAGGAGGTTTAAACATGACTGTTGATTTGATCAAACGACTAGAAGAGGCCAAGGATCGCTTCATGAACGGCGATCTGGGCCGTCGTGATTTTCTGAAACTCCTCGGTATCGCCGGGGCCTCAGCCGGCCTGGTGAGCCTGCCGCTAGGGCGTTTGGCACCTTCGGCCTGGGCCGCCAAGAAGTCGATTCGTTTTGACGGCTGGGGCGGGGTCGTATCAGAGGCGTTTACCAAACATGCCTTCAAACCCTTCACCAAAGCCACGGGGGTCGAAGTCATCGAAGGTGAATTTGGAGACGAGGACACCTACCTGACACGGGTAAAGGCATCGTTCCCACCGGGTGGAGAGTTCAATCTCTTCCATGCCAGCGGACTGTTTGATTACAAGCGCTACATCGACTTGGATTTCGGGGTGGTGCTCGATGAGAGCAAGATTCCCAATCTCAAATATGTCATGGACGCAATGATGAAGCCCTATCGTGCCCTCAGTAACGGGACCTTGTCGGCCGTACCTTACGACTACGGCCAGACGGCGATATGCTACAACAGCAAACATATTTCCAAGGAAAAAGCCGAGAGCCTGGGTGTCAAACTGCTGTGGGATAAGAGCCTCAAAGGCAAACTGGCCAGCGTTGCGAGCAACAAGGGCAATATATGGTACGCCGCCCTGTACACCGGTCAGCATCCCAACGATATCAAAGACCTGGATGCGGTCTGGGATGCCTTGCGCGAGCAGCGCAAGCTGATGAAGAAGTACTGGTCCTCGGGAGCGGAACTGATGAGCCTGCTGGCCAACGAAGAGATCTATGCCACCGTCGCCTGGTCCGGACGAGTGGCGGCCCTTCAGCAGCGCGGCCATCCCATTGAACTCATGCTGATCGACAACGGCTACTCCTGGCAGGAGTGCATCTTCGTGATCAAGGGCAGCGACCTGGATGTCGCCCATGAACTGCTCAATTTCATGCTGGAGCCGAAGTGTGCCATTGCCGTAGCCATCGCCCAGAACTATCCTTCCAGCCTTGATCCATCCAAGGTTGAAATGCCCGAAGCGGTCAAGAAGATACCCACCTTTGACCCCACCGGTACCCTCAAAGGCTTCCTGTGGGCGGATCCGCCCTTCTGGAATTCCAACCAGGTTGAGTTTGGTGAAATGTG
>CAZHAH010000035.1:0-39573 GCA_964530095.1 uncultured Desulfobacteraceae bacterium
AATGCTTCGCATTAAATCTATGATTTATTTAACAGGGCAGGCAAATCACAATGACAAAAATTCAAAATTCCAAACAATTGGCTTTTGATTTTATTTGAGATTTGGATATTATTTGGAATTTGATGCTTGGAATTTGGGATTTCAAAGATTCGGAGGTATTGATGAAAAAAATTGATTACAAAAAAGAACTCAAGCACCTTTATAAACCATCGCCGAAGAAGGTCGAAATTGTGGAAGTGCCTCAGATGAACTTCCTCATGATTGATGGCCAGGGAGACCCGAATACCTCCCAGGAATTTCAAGACGCGGTCGAAACGCTATACAGCCTTTCTTACACACTGAAGTTTATGATCAAGAAAGGCGCATCGGAGATCGATTACGGCGTCTTGCCCTTGGAGGGATTGTGGTGGGCAGATGATATGTCTCAGTTCACTACCGGAAACAAGGAAACCTGGAAATGGACCCTGATGATCATGCAGCCGGAATTTATCACAACGAAACTATTTAATGAGGCCGTCGAGCAGGTGAGGAAGAAAAAGAATCCGGCCGCATTGGCTAAAGTTAGATTTGGGTCATATTCCGAAGGCCAAGCAGCCCAAATAATGCATTTAGGACCTTTTTCCGAAGAAGGTCCCACCATTGAAAAGGTACACCGCTTTATCGAAGAAAATGGTTGCAGCCGAACCGGCAAACATCATGAAATATATTTAAGCGATATCAGAAAGGCTGCGCCGGAAAAGTGGAAAACCGTTGTTAGGCAACCCATGACATAACGTTGGGGTTTATGACTCAATTTTTTTTAGGAGGAGCCAATTTCAAAACGTTTCAGTTTGGTCAAGATCAAGACGGGCGAAAATTTCAACCGGAGGAATACATTGAGTATTTTGAGGATTGAAATTTGAGCCCAACGCGGAGATTGGCCAAAATGGGGCGTTTTGAAACCGGCTCGGAGGTGAACGATGGAAACTAATCACATCGTCTTGGGGCTGGTAGGAAGCCCTAATCAGAAAGGCCGAACAAATCAGTTGGTGTCAGCCGCGTTAGAGGGTGCAGAGAAAAACGGGGCCGCAGTTGAGAAGATTCAGATGGCTGATTATGTTGTCTCGGCGTGTAAGGATTGTCTCCCCTGGGTGTGCAAGGACAATCTAAAATGCACTTATGAGGATGAGGCCTTTGAATACCTGAGGCAGAAGATTTTTGATTGCGGTGCGCTGGTTTTGGGAACACCGGTGTATTGGTGGGACACAAGCGGATTGATAAAATATTTGATTCTGAAAATGTTCCGCATATTTGCCTGGTCGGCCCCGCTGCATGGCCTTCCAGCGGTAGGGATTGCGATTGCCGGGGGAACCGGAAACGGACTTGTCTCCGGACTGCGACCCGTATATCATTTTTTCCAAATAATGCAGATGCGGGCCTTGGACCCGTTGCCGGCCACACGTTTCAATTTCGATGCCGCCACCGAGCAGGCGGCCAAGCGGGGAGAGGAAATCGCCACAATGGCCAAACAACGGCAGCCCTTCGCGAATCTGGAAGAACGTTTGTTGTGGTACGATGCATTGCCGTATCTGGCGTTAAGCCGGGCCGGGGAGCGCCGCTTGCTGGCCGATCTGACATCCCAGGCGCTGCCGCCGGATGTCGATCACGACATCGTCCTTGGACTTGCACGCAGTGACGTGCTAACGGCATCGGGCAAGCCATTGGAAGGGCTTATCGAAACCACCCGGGTTTACACGGAAACGGTCAAAGCCTTTGAAAAGATGGACACTAATTAAACCAGATCCCATACACGTAAACCGGCGATTTTCTTAAAGTGGCTGTCAAATGTAATAATGTTTGAACCGGTTTCGATGCTATGTGCTGCAATCCAAACATCATTAATGGGGATAGGCGCGCCGGCCGTCCTGAGATTGCTTTTTACGAATCCAAATACTTCTGCGGTGTCGGTGGTGGCATTGAGGATCTTGACCGGTGGTTTAAGTAAAAAGCGGTGCAGCATTTCCTTGTTTTCGACCTCTCTTTTGCCGCCGGCAAATCCGGCATACAGTTCACCGAGGACAAAAATAGACATGTAAATCGTCTCAGCCGCAGCAATGGCATCTAACACATCCTCATTACCTGCCAAAAATCGTGTGTAGGCATTGGTATCAAGGAGGATCTTTTTCACCGCCAGTCCTCGAGATTCACCTTACGCAGTTCTTTAGTGCTCCGCTCAAATTCGGTGTGCTCCGATTTTGACCATATGCCACAAAACTCTTCAAAATCACTCCGGTTTGTATTTTTGTGACGCGGTTTTACCCCCAGCGCTTCCTCTAGAATTTTTTTAATAGTCTTATTAACACTCAAACCATCAGATTGAGCCTTTGACCGAATGAGTTCGGTCAGGGGGTCATCGATACCGTGTATCGTGATAGATTTCATAATTCCTCCATATGCACCATGGAATGAACCATTGGATGGTTCATATCTTTAAGATTTAGTTCATTTTATCAGACATGTCAAGGAAAAGCTAAAGTGACAGAATAAACCGAAAAAAAACACTCGCTAATTGATAAATAAGCTTGTAAGTGAAGTTTATACTGGGAATTTCACACAGGGAGCACCACTATGAAATCAAAAAAGAGATGGTTTGGGTATATCCTATTCATTACTCTTATTCTCGCAGCCGTTGTTTTCTTTTTCCCCTATTCGTCGCTGAATAATTTCCAAAAGGAGGGCCGTCTCAATCTGCCCGGGCTAAAGGAACCGGTCAAGATTCTTCGCGACGAAAAGGGCATGGCCTATATCCATGCCCATAATATCCATGATGCCATCATGGCCCAGGGCTTTGTAACGGCCCAGGATCGCCTGTTTCAGATGAATCTTACGCGTCTCTTCTCCTCCGGAAGGATCTCTGAACTGGCCGGGGAAGGCGGAAAGGGTATCGATATCAGGATGCGCACGATCGGGTTTCGCCGCAATGCTGATAAACATGCCAAAATCCTGAATCAAGAGACACGCCAGTACTTCCAGAAATATGCCGACGGTGTAAATGCCTATATCAAGACCCGCATAAAAACCCATCACATCGCCTTCAAACTGGCAGGGATCAAGCCCGACCCATGGACCATCGAAGACGCCCTGACGATCATGTATTATATGGGCTGGGATTCCGCAGGGAATATCGAAGCCGAGATCATCTCGCAGATGCTGGTTGACAAGCTGGGTCCTGAAAAGGCCGCAGAGATCTTTCCGGTTACGAAGAATCCCGATGATGTGGTTTCGGCCAAGGCCCAAATCAGAGCCAAAGAGACAACGCCTGAAGTGCTGCATGTTGCCGAGGACCGTCATATCAGAAATTACCTTGAGCGGGGTACCCTACGGGTGGGAAGCAACAATTGGGCCTTATCTTCCAGACTCTCGAAAAGCGGGAAACCGATCGTGGCCAACGACCCCCACCTGGATTCGAGAATTTTACCGGGACCATGGTATCCGTGCGGGATTATCCTCCCCGATCTTAGGGCGGTGGGGGTCAATATTCCCGGTATCCCGGGGATGGTAGTCGGTCGAACCAGCCATTTTGCCATCGGTGTCACCAACGCCTATGGTGATGCCCAGGACCTCTTCGTAGAGACCCTCGATCCAAGTGACTCCGACCGGTATTTGGAAGGGGAAAAGTCGCTGCCTTTCACGGTGGTTGAAGAGACCCTGAAAATAAAGGACAAAGAAGCTCCCGGCGGAATTAGAAAGGAAAAAATCAAGCTCCGGTTTACGCGCAGGGGCCCGGTAGTCTCCGGGGTTTTATCCAAGCTCAGGACAAAGAAGGTCATGACCCTGCGGTGGGCACCCTTCGAAAATATGTGGCCTACAGTCGGCTTGGAGCAACTCATGTTCGCCAAGTCCGTGGAAGAGGTCCGCAAGGCGTTGCGATGGGTGAACGTCATCATGCTCAACTTCGTTTTTGCAGATACCAAGGGGAATATCGGGTGGCACGTATCGAGCAGGCTACCTATCCGATCGGAGGGGGACGGGGCCCTGCCGCATATCGTCAAGGACAACCGCGATCACTGGGTCGGATTTATTCCCTTTGAAGAAAACCCTAATCGATACAATCCTGAGCGGGGATGGGTCGGTACCTGTAATCACTATACGGTGGGGCCGGATTATCCCTATTACTATTCTTCACGGGTCGCGCCATCCTATCGCTATGAAAGACTGATCCAGCTCCTCGACGCCCCCGGCAAGAAGTCACAGGACGGCAACTGGAGTTATCAGCAGGATACACTGAACCTTATGGCTAAAAGGATTGCGCCCCTCATGACCAAATCGCTCATGACCCATGAGGACACCAAGAACCTGGGGCAGATTCTATCCGGGTGGGATTACCACGATGATCCGGGCAAGGTCGGTCCCACCATCTTCCAAACCGTGTACAAGGAATTTGCCTTGCTCGTTTTCAAAGATGAACTGGGGGATGATCTGGCAAAAACCATGCTCGATCAGTGGGACTTTTGGCAGGCAAGACTTGAAAAGATGGTCCTGGAAGGGGATTCGCCTTGGTTCGACAATATCAAGACCAAGGACATCAAGGAGACGAGGGACGACCTTTTTCATAAGGCGGCCGTCAATGCCACCAAGGAGATCGGTTCCCGCCTGGGTGACGACCCGCACAAATGGCAGTGGGGTGAGTTGCACCGGATTGAATTTGTGAGCCCCATTAGGCGAGAAGGCTTTGGGAAAGATCTTGTAGGGGGTGGCTCTCACCCATTCCCCGGTTCTGGGGAGACCCTATACCGCGGGATGTATGACTTTAATGACCCTTTTGATGTGACGGTATCGGATTCCCTCAGAATGGTGGCTGACCTCGGCGATGGGGAAAAAGTCCTGGCCGTCCTACCCGGCGGTGTGTCGGGCCGCCTCTTTGATCCACACACCACGGATCAGATCGATTCCTTTGTCAATGGGGGCAAGATGTATTGGTGGTTCAGTGACGAGGCCATCAAGACTCACACGAAGAGCACCCTGACATTGACACCCTAATGGAGAGAATGACCAAAAACACGGTCGTTAGCAGGGTAAGCCCTTTGGCACTTTAGGTAGGACTAGACATAATATCTGCCTTTTCAAAGTGGTACCATTAAAATTGTTTGTCGCCGAATACCCTTAATATAAATATCCTTGACCTCCTAAGCCCCTTTGGATATTTATCATATTCAGCAAACACCCTAATTCTTCTCCATCTTCATTTAAACCCTCTAAAAAATGGGGGCCTCCCATGACTCAGGAAGGTTTTAAACGCAAGCTCACCGCAATCCTCAGTACCGATGTCCAAGGCTACAGTCGCCTCATGGGCGATGACGAAGAGGCCACTGTCCGAACCTTAACGACCTACCGTGAGGTGCTCACCACGCTCATCCAACAACACAATGGGAAAGTGCTGGATTCTCCGGGTGACAATCTGCTGGCCGAATTTGTGAGTGTTGTCGATGCGGTGCAGTGTGCCGTGGCCGTTCAAAAAGAGATCAAATCACGCAACGACGAATTACCCGAAAACCGTAGAATGAAGTTCCGCATCGGAATTAACCTCGGTGATGTCATCCAGGAGGGAGAGCGGATTTATGGTGATGGTGTCAACATCGCTGCCAGATTGGAAGGCTTAGCTGAACCGGGAGGGATCTGCATCTCCAAGACTGCCTTTGATCATATTGAAAGTAAGCTGCCTTATGGATATGAGTTTTTAGGCGATCAGACGGTAAAAAACATTGCCAAACCGGTGATCGCTTACAAGGTAATAATGGACCCAAGAGTAATAACATCCGGTGAGATTGAAAAGAAGAAAGTGATGCCGCCGTGGTCCAAAAAGTCTGCATTAGGAGCTGGAATCGCCGTCATTATCATTTTCATGGCCCTTGGAATCTGGAGCTTTTATCTTGGCGGTCGCTTAACCAAGCCCTCCACCGGTGGGAAGGCCTCGATTGTCGTTTTACCGTTTGCGAATTTGACCGATGACCCTGAACAGGAAAATTTCAGTGACGGCATTACCGAGGAACTGATCGCCGCGCTGGCCAAAGTGAAAGGATTGAAAGTCATTTCCCGCACCTCGGCATTTTACTACAAGGGAAAAGATGTAGATCTTCGTACGGTAGGTAAAAAGCTCAAGGTTCGCAACGTGCTTGAAGGGAGTGTGAGAAAATCCGGCAATAAACTTCGGATCGCGGCCCAGCTTATCAGTGTTGCCGACGACACCCACCTGTGGTCGGAGACCTATGACCGTGAGATGATAAATATTTTTAATATTCAGGATGAGATATCCAAGGCAGTTGTAAAAAACGTGAAGGTGGTACTTCTGGGCACTGAGGACGGAATTTTGGCCCATGACTATGCCCGTCGATTCGGTGTCAATACGATTGTGAAAGAAGAAGAAAAGATAGAGGGCGGGTTGTCGGCGTTCGGCGCCAATATCGTCATAGCCGGAACTGTTAATGGGGGGCTGGAAGCCTTTGGACCCAATATAACCGTTTCAGGAAAGAACCAGGGTGATCTGAGATTCTGCGGCGCAAATGTGATTCTTTCGGGGGAATTCCTCGACGTCGTAAACGGTTTGGCTGCAAATTTAACACTTTCGGGTATCTTTGAAGACGATCTTGAAGTGAGGGCGGCAAGGATA
Organism: uncultured Desulfobacteraceae bacterium; assembly: GCA_964530095.1. GTDB lineage: Bacteria > Desulfobacterota > Desulfobacteria > Desulfobacterales > CAZHA01 > CAZHAH01. The sequence goes on from CAZHAH010000035.1 coordinate 6,647, forward strand.
ACGATAGCGCCAACAGCCGTGATCAAAGGTGATTTTGTGTACGCCACAGAAGTGTTTGAACGCAAAGAGGGATCACGGATAATGGGGAAAGTGATCCAACTGGAGACTGAGGAAGGAAAATCCTGGACGCGAAATAAGCATCAGCAGGAAAAGGACCCCGAATATTTAGCAAAGGGTTTGTTCTGGATCATCTCCACAATTGCCCTCATTATTGTCGGGTTAATTGTCCATTACGTGTTGCCAAAACAGACCGAAGAAATAGTGTCAACCATGGCCGGTTCCATCTGGAAAAGTTTGGGGATCGGTTTGATATTCTTAATTGTCGCGCCCCTTTGCATCATAATATCTTTATTTACGGGGATAGGAATTCCTGCCGGGATCATCGCAGCTTTCCTTTACATCGTTATGATATATATGAGTCGCGTTTATGTGGCACTGTGGATAGGCAGAAAACTCTTTGGAAATTTTATAGAACCATTCACAGCTTCCTTCTTTTGGCCTTTTATGACCGGGGCGATCGTCATCGGAATTCTAATGCTCCTTCCTATCATAAGTTGGCTTTTGAGATTTATTTTCCTATTCATCGGCCTGGGAGCCATATGGCAGGTTTTATGGAATTCTGCTAAACCGGTTAAAAACGCATAACCCTAATCGAGTCAAACTTCGAAAAGACCAACCTTAAAAAGCGGGATGTCACCCGCAAAACGGGATCATTATGGATTTGGAAAATCCGGATATAACCTAAAACTGGGTTGTTTATTATTTTAGTATGTTGCTGTGGCCCGACCCCGATTAATGGCCGAGATTATTCCCTGCCTGCCCTGTTGAATTTCGCTCAGCGGACCACCTATGGTGGATTCAATAGGGACCTCATTTCATTCATCGAAAACCTCTGCATACTTTAAAATTAAAGGACGCTATTTTTTTGATATTTTGTAGCTTATCAATATATGAAGGAGCGTCCCCTATACGGAAGAATGGTTTTTAGAGGCATAAAGAGGTCTTGAATAATTAGCAGGATGTCCATTGATTGAACCTCCCCGCAGCAAGCTACGGGGAATCTTCCCCCGTAAGGTATTCTGTCTTATTCTTGATTCGCTCGCTAACCCCGCAGCAAGCAACGGGGAATGCGCTCGCTATTGCGGTTCAAAGCAGGGGATGCCGGTCTATGAGCGCTTGAACATCTTTTTGTGCTCTTAGGCGGTCTTCAGGGTAGAAGGCAATCGGGTCATCGATTTCCAGGTCTGCTCCCAACAAGCCGGCGACAACGGCATAGGCACAAAGGGGTGCGTAGGTCGGGTTATATCCTCCTTCTTGGGTCATGACCAGTTTTCCTCCACAAACCTCTTTAACCAGTTCGCGCAGCATGCTGACCATTCGATAGTAGCCAGCCATGGTTACCATCTGCCGTCCGTTGGGATCAAACTGGTTGGCGTCCTGGCCGTTGGCGAGAAAGACCAAATCCGGATTAAATTCTCGTACTCTAGGGACGACACACCTTTCAAATACCTTGGTGTAACACTCATCCCCTGACCCGAAGGGCAATGGCAGGTTGACGTTGAAGCCCTCGCCCGCGTCTTTACCTGTTTCGTCGACCTTGCCGGTTTCAGGATGAGTGGCCCCCAAAGAACCGTGATCCATATGCATCGAGACTGTCAGGATATCGTCTCGATCATAAAACCCGGCTTGGGTCCCGTTACCGTGGTGAACATCCCAATCTATAATGGCAATCCTGTTGTTACTCCGCTCTATTGCCTCGAGTGCTGCCATGCCGATGCCATTGAACAAACAGTAACCATCGGCCATGCTTGGCTGGGCATGGTGGTTGGGAGGACGACAAATACCATACCCCATCAAACCTTCGCCATTGACGACATACCTGAGTGCCGATAATACCGCTCCAGCGGCCAATCGGGCAATCTCCAGACCGCCTTTTGGCAAATAGGTAGATGCTGTAAGATATTCTCCCTTTTTGTCTGCTTGATTGAGTTGGTGAAGATGCTCCGGTGTATGAAATGTCAGTAATTCATGATCCGTTGCACTGACCGGTATTCCCCAGCTCAACCGATCCGATAGCAGGCTTTTTTTCAGCACCGACACCGTGTTAATAATCCGATCAGCTCCTTCAGGCTGCTCGATTTGCTTTTCAAGCAAAGGAGATGGAAATGAATCAAATACTCCATCAGGGATGCGATGCAACAGCATTCTGACATCATAGAAAATTTTCATTATGAATCTGCTCCTGTTCAGAGTTATGCAAGCAATACCTGGAGATCACGCGGGGTACTGCAAGCAAATTGTGCATGATTCTGTTGAAACAGAATGGTTTCGATGGTCGCTGACAAACCTGCACCGTTCGGAGCAAAGAAGTTACATTCATGGTTGACTACCGTCATCGATTCAAAAACATCATCCTCTTCAACCATACTCAGGTCATAGACGTAGGCACCCACCCAATCCGGTGGCAAAGCAATCCCCAATTCATAACCACCTGACCAATAGCACTCATCAAGAATACCTGCTTCCTCATAATAGTCACGGACAGCTTCAAGCAACTGTTTTACATTCAGTCCAGGTTTAAGCATGGAATTGATTACCTCAAAAGCTTGAATCGATTTTTCATGCAGGGTGACCGCTTCGACGGGAGGTTCTCCCACCCAAAAACCTCGTGCTATATTGCAATGATAGCGGTTATAAACACCACATAGATCAACGTTCACTCGTTCGCCCATTTGTATTTCCTTTCGACTGGAGAGCGGGTGGAGACAATTCGATCTGAATCCGGACATAACAGGAGGAAGGATAGCAGGAAATTCGCCTCCTGCTCGGGTCATGGCGTAGGTGAATGCGCCAAACACTTCCAATTCGGTCGCCCCGGGTTTGATGGCTTCTTTCGCTGCCGCCATCCCGATATCTGCAATTCTTGCGGCTTCGAGGATTGAATCCATTTCCAAGGCAGACTTTTTTCTTCTGACCTCACGAACAATATCAGTTCCATCCACGACCTTCATTCCTGCCGATTCGAAGCCATCACGATATTGACCGGATACGATAGGGTTGGGTCGATAATTATAAAGCTCAAGGCCGACCGTTCCCTTGAGCCATCCTTCCGATTTAAGCGACTTGAGGATAAAAGGGATTCCGTCGCGACGTGATTCAAGTGGAAAAATCCTGACATCCTTTGAGACTGTCCCGATCGCCGTCAATATCGCCTCGCTAGGGGTTTCAAAATGGATATAATCGTCGTGATCAACGTGAACAGCAATTCCGCTGGTGGGTGGGAAGGGTCTGCCACTTTGCGCTTGGTACCATTCACACAGGAATCCGCTGACATAATACAGACTCTCAGGTGATGTCAGGAAAAGCAGGTCGATTCCATTATTTTCCATTTGGCGCTTGATACGATGAAATCGTTGCTTGTACTCTTCATCAGGAAACGGAGTTTCTTTGTGTTGGTATGCATCGGCCAAAGCCGCTTCAAAATTAGCTTTCATTGCGGACTCCTGTAGGGTGTCATAAGGCAGTTAGTGTAAACAGATTCAATTGATAAATTGAACACTCAAATCCCGATCAATTTTATAATCCGGTTATTCGTGAAGTTCCGGTAAGCAGGGGAGAATTTTATTTTTTACCCTTTTCCACCGGAAGGACGCGAACCTTTGTTGACTTTTTAATATGTATCAATCTCGCCTATATTTTGGGGAGCTAACCGCTGCTCAGGGGCCGGAAGGGGCGCAACCCCTGGAGGTCCTTTGCAGCAGGATGTTCGGCACGAAATATTATCTGATTTTAAAAGTGATTTGGGGGACGCTTCTTCATAAGTGATTTGGGGAACGCTCCTTCATGATTACTAGCTTTGAAATAAGTTTAGCCGATTTTCCTTTACAATTTTTTCACCACGAGTTGCGGATTGGCTTACCGTGGGCTGGGATATTTTTAAGCGTTTTGATAACTCCACCATGCTCATACCAATTCAAGCAGATATGCATCCTCTTGGCAAAGAATCGATTTATATCGATTTTGAAATAAATGGCCCACACGACAATGTTTACGATTGAAATAAATTGCGTGACCGGTCAAAAGCCTTTTCATAACGGTTGAGATTGGAACGCTTCCGGTTCGCAAAAGCAAATGAAAATGACTGGGGATTAATGCCCAGGCGAAACACAATGTGGTGCTATTTGTTAAAATATTTTTCAAACGTCCTAAAAAATTATCTTTATCAGCATCATCCTTAAAGATGCTTTTTCTATCGATGCCCCTAACGGTGATATGATGTAGTGCCCCAGGCGCATCTATTCTTGATCTACGTGGCATATTTTTTGATATAACTGATTGCATTTGTAATGTCAATATATGAAGGAGCGTCCCATATATCTGGGCATGGCGGCAAAATAGACGGGTCCGACCGACGGATAAACTAAAATCTGTCGACAAGGGCAGAACCATTTCTGATCCTGCCCTTTTGTCAACTTGGAATTAATCTACTTCTTTTTCTTATTTCCTTTATCATGAGGGACAAGGATGTTGACATCTGTTGAACTGCTGTTATCCGAATCATCTGTGGCAGTTACGGTTACGGTATAGATCCTGGCATTCCCTTTGCCTGATCTCTCTGCCCGAAGCTGTAAAAAAATGATTCCTTTAGTTTGATCAATACTGTTTACAACCCAATCTGAGGGAGTCTGGCCATCACCGGGGCCATTAATCGATTCGTTACTAGATATTGTTACTGCAAGCTGAACCGCACCGCCACTGTTATCGATAGCATTAGCCATAATGACCACATCCACCATTTTGTGATTGGGAGGCCAGAGAATAGCCTTATCAGCCACAGGAGCGAAAGTTGGAGCCTGAGTATCTGTGACCGTAGCAGTTACATCACTTTTAACAGGCGGGCTAACACCATCAGAGACTGACAAGGTAAATGTGTGTACTCCAATATCAAGGCCCCATAAATTGTAGTCCGGGAGAGTAACAGGGCTTCCACCTTGAACAGATTGAATTGTTCCATCAAATAACAAACTTTCACCTTGTAACCATTGATAATTCAGAAAATCACCATCATAGTCTGAAACCTGTCCGCTTAGGATAACCGGATCACCAATTTGATAAACACCACCTCCAGTTGCTGCTACTTGCGGCACGGAATTATCAAAAGTCAGAATCATAGTGTCAGAGGTTATGGTTTGGCCATCATCTACTTGTAAGGTAAGGGGACGGCTTCCGATAGAAAAATCAGACACAGTGCTTAGATCGAGAATGGCTTCCCCACTGGGTCCGACAGACTGCCATGAAGAAAGCTCGGTGTTGCCTTCAAGCCATCTGTAATTCAATGTATCACCGTCGGAATCAGAAGCCGTTCCCTGTATGGCCGTCAATACCTGATTTTCACTCGCGATTTCAATGTCAGTACCGGCATCCGCGACAGGTGGATTGTTGACGGAGCTATTCGCCGTGTATCCGGGAGCGTTGAACAGTTCCTGAATAAACCCAGCGTCGTGAGCCTTGCCATAGACCCTAAGTTCGTCTATCTGGCCTTTGAAAAGGTAGGTCATATCGGTAACTTTACCACCAATCAAGAAAGGTGCGTCAGGATTATCTGTACATGGCATATCAGAACCATCAGTTTGACTTCCCAAATTACCGTTAAGATAAATTTTGTAATTGCCCGATGCATCTCGGGTGGAAACAATATGGTACCAGTGACCCGGTGACATCGGCCGACCCGGATGCATCATGTGATCAGTGTTATCCCCACTGCAATCTTCATATTGTGAATCGAACCACCCGTTGTACCAATAGGTAAATGCGTAGTTATAGTTTCCAGCAATCCCTTGATCAGTTACTGCCTGTTTACTGACGGGACTATACCAATATTCTGGAGGCGCCTTTTCAACATAAATCCAAAATGAGATAGTCCACTCAGAAAGGGTGAATGGCTGTCCATCGGCAACTATGAAACCCTGTCCATCAAAAGTTGCTGCTTGACCAACAGCTCCCCCCTCATACGAAACGAAGCCCACCTCAGCGCCATGGTTATCGTTACCTGAAACATCGTCGGCGGTTCCTTCAAAAGGGAAATAAGCGATCAGGCTGTCATAGAGGTTAATCCCGACTCCCGCTGTCGAGGTGGTTGTTCCTGTTTGAGATGAATACGGAGCCCAGGCACCATAATGGTAGGCCAACTGGAACGGCTGTGAACCAGAGTTTACTGGATCATGAAAATCTACCGATCCATTCCAGACACGACCACCACCGGTCCCCCCGTAGTTCAAAATCCTACTACCATCACATATATGAGCAAGTAGATACGTCCCACCACTGGTCAATTGAATCGGGGAATAAAAGGTCAATGAATTCCAACCGGTAGAAATAGCTGCTATATCGGTTGTAGCGATTAAGTCCCAAGTATTGCCATTAGACTTGTAAATGACACCACGAATCTCGGTTGCAGTGCCAATAGCGTAGACATGGGCATACATTTCATTAATGGTGACGTCACCAGGCGCATCAAAAACCATGCCCATCGCTTTATTGCCACCATACGTATAAGTACCACCACTGACGACCTTGGAGCCGATGAAATCAATTGCAAAAACTGGTTGAACACTTACAAACGGAGCCATTGAGACCATAACGGTAAAAATAACAATACCGATAAGCCTTCTCCTAAGTTTGATGATTTCGTAAAAAGGCACGAAATCATATATTCTTGAAATAATTATAAAAAACGAAAAATAGTTCTTGCCTTTTCCGATGCGATTTGGTATAAAAGCCCAAAATAATCAGCAAGTTAAAGGCAAAAACATGATTAAAGTGAAAAGCCCGAATCAACTTAACATTTTCGATCCCTGGGCGTTTCTGACTCCCAAAAGGCGACAGATGCTTGAAACAGGCTGGCCGGGTTTATTCCAGGAGCACATCCTACCCTCAATTCCGGTCCATAAAGTTATCAAGTATTTTAACGAAACATTTGGCCGCCCGACAAAGGAACTCTACTCCATGTTGGGTGCTCTGATTCTTCAGCAGGCTTTCGACCTCACCGATGAGGAGACTGCTCAGCAGTATGCATTTAATACGCAATGGCATTTTGCACTCAACATTACTGAGGAGACAGATGAGGCCAAGTACATTGCCACCAAAACAATATGGAATAATCGCAACGTCGTTTCAACCAACAATCTTGAAGATGACATTTTCAAGGCCGCCACAGGCAAGCTGGCCGAGGTCTTCAAGGTCAACACCGACAAACAGCGCATCGATTCGGTGCATATCAAATCCGACATGCGGCGGCTGGGTCGCATCGGGATCTTTTCAGAAAGCATCCACAAATTTCTACGCAACCTGAAGCGAAGTTACTCAGACCGGTTCGATACGGTTGACAAAAACGTTGTCGATAAATACTTTTCCCAAAACGCATTGGGATGCTTTTCCAAGGTCAAACCATCTGAATCGAGAAAAACGCTCACAGCAGTCAGTAAGGATCTGTTTGATTTGGTAGAGCAGTTTAAGCATTGTTCCGAAGCCACAGCGATGTACAGCTACAAACTTCTTCAAAGAGTTTTGTATGAGCAGTGCAACCTTACCGATGACAAAGACCGTCGGGTCGAGCTGAAAACCCCCAAACAGATCCCATCCGATTCACTCCAAAATCCTTCTGATCCGGACGCAACCTATAGTGGTCACAAGGGCCAGGGTTACCAAGTTCAGGTAATGGAAACCTTCTGTGATGATGAGAATAACAAAGAAGATTCCCTTAACCTGATCACCCATGTTGAAGTTGAACCCGCTCACAAAAGTGATGCCAATGCGCTGATGGCGGCAATCGAATCAACAGAAGAAAGAAATCTGAAGCCTACAGAGCTGTGTGCTGATTCTCTGTACGGCAGTGATGAGAACAATGAACGCGCAAAGCAACATGGTGTAGAGCTGGTTGCCCCAACGATGGGTCCGGGAGAAGGTGACGATTTGAGCCTTGCTGACTTTCAATTTTCAAAAAAAGGTGAAATCATTGCCTGTCCTGAGGGTAATGCTCCCGGAAAAGTAAAAAAGAGAAAAAGAGTCAGTATCGGCTTTGACATAAAAGACTGTGAAAACTGCCCGAACCTGTCGAAGTGTCCCGTTAAAGAAGGAAAAAAATACTACTATCTTCGCTTCACCGATAAAGAAATGAGACTAGCCAAGCGAAGAATATACGAACGGTCCGATCAGTTTAAAGACCGATACAGGTGGCGAGCAGGTGTTGAAGCCACCATGTCCGAATATGACCGGCGCACCGGTGTTAAACAGCTTCGGGTAAGAGGAATAAAAGCCGTCCGGTTCTGTGCAACCTTAAAAGCCCTTGGCGTTAATATATTTAGGGCAGCTACGTTCAGAGCCTCAAAAATGATAGCGGTAGAAGCTCTTTGCGCGGCCTGATAGCCTCACGGGGCACTATTTTTCATTTTTCAAAGAGCAAACTGTTTATATTTTTACCGTCCCATGTAAGTGACCAATATTCATTCTTTGAATCGACTTCATTTCCACATGGGACGCTTCAGACTTTTTGCGACGCCATCAAGTTTAATACTCATTGTAAAACCTCCTGTCCGATTTAATCTGGATTGCACATTAAATGTGTCACGTACTGTTCAGGTAACGTGCTGCCTTAGACTGAAACTCTTAATGCCCCTCCTTTATAATACTTATCACCCTGAAACCTTTATGTGATCTTAACTAGTTGTGTGATTTTATGTCTCCCCGGACGGCCTGAACCAAGATGTAAAAACTGGGTTTACACACGGATCATCGCCAAATCTTATTATGTATCCATTCGCAAGCGTCACAAAATTATTTGCCGTCAAAACCATCCAATTTACAAACAAGGGGTAAAAGAAAAGCCCATTTCTCCTGCGAAAAATGGGCTTCATTGCTAAATTTATCCAATTGCTGAGCAACCCCGCTACCCATCATTACCGGATCGGAGGCTTTGCGTCCCACTCTTTCAAGAGGTTTGCCTTTTTCGCAACTACATCCAAACTATTATCGGTTGCAGAATATGAAAACTTTAGCATTTTTTTGTCATGGAACTAGGGGACACATGGAACTAGGGGACATCCTTCAGTTTTTCGGTTTAGCGATCTCAAACGGATACCCATGATCCTGCAAATGGGTATGTTGTTAGGCGTTTCTCCTCGATACTACCAAGGTATGCGTTTGATTATGGTGCGTCTTTTATTTCCAGAATGTCTTTTAATTATTAATGAATGAGACGAAAAAAGATGGAGGAGATATAGAAACGATTGACGGAGAGAGAGGGAGCGGTAGGATTATTTTACCATTTTGTCATATTGCGCATGAGACCCAATCCAAAACCAAAGGAGGCCATTCTGAATTTCAACTGCCAATGCCCTGTATCGGTTTCCAACCCTTACTGACCAGTATCTCCCAACCTTTTTCGTGTGGAGGGAGGGATGATGAGGATTCATTTTGAGTAAGTCAAAAGCCTTATCGGCTAGATTTTGAACATCCTTGGGAAGATTCTCATAGCATTCCCAGAATGAGGGACTGGTGAAGTTCTTCATATTTCTTTGAACGCCCCAGCTTCAAAATCTTCTAGTGCTTGGCTTGCAATTCGATTAAGTTTTCCGGATTGAACATCGTTTTCAAATTGATGATCCCAAATTTGTGCATCGAATTCTTCAAACCACGCCCGGAACTCAGCCAGATCTTTTGGAGGCAAGCTAGATACAGCTTTTTCAAGGTCTTGAATTGCAGACATGTCTATCCTCTTTCTATCAATTTCCGAATGAATTAAGTAAAAAACTTATATCAATCCAATGGAACAAGGTCAATATTCTTCCATATAAAATCTCTATACTTTTTTAAAGATCCACCTGCGGCATCCTACGATTATCGGAATGTGCACGGCATCCCTAGCTTTTCAGATGCGCAATGTTAGGTCTTTTTGAATATTCAGAGCAAGCCACTCGATGACCGAATAATTAAAAACAACGAATTTGAGCAAGATTATTTGATATGTGGCATGGTCGATTCAGATTGACTGGCTGCGAGAGAATATTTTTTTCCGTCGTTCTTATAAACAGCTTCTATTTTTTCCCTAATAACCCGACGCAAAGTCTTTTCATTCAAGAGCAAGCGGCTTGCCTGAAGATATTACTGAACAAGAAAACAACTACGGGTGTCGAAAACCGAAATTTGTAAGTTTGGCGTCCTGCCCAGACACGAACCCTATCATTTCGATATTTTTAGAAATAAAAAAAGCCCTAAAAACAGACACTTCGGGCTTTTGATAGAAAAAAATGGCGTCCCCAAGGGGACATGTCTTTTATCATCGTTGCTCAATGAATGAAAAACTGAGCTATAATGGATTGATATATTGATATAAAATGAACGGATTACATGTCACAGCATGATAAAGCTTGTTACAGTCCCATGTCATAATCATTGTCGTAAAGATGTCGCAAATATTGTCGTAAAGATGTCGCAAATATTTCCCATCAGTTCAGTCGATATTCCTGATGATGAGTGGCGCCTTCCGACTTCAGTACACCTTTTTCTATCATTACTTTAAGATCGCGCTGAAGTGTTCGCCTGTTTACCTCAGGACAAATCGCTTCGTAGTCCTGGATAGCCAGACTGCCATTCTCCAAAATGTAGCCTAAAGCAATAGACTGCCGTTCAGAAAGACCATATTCCTTGACGAGAACATCACGTCGAATGGCCTGTTCTCCGCGTTCCCGGACCTCGGCAAGCTGGGTGGTCAAACCCTCGATGAAGTATTCCAGCCAACCGGTCATGTCCATTCCGTTCTCGCGGACACTCTGTATGGCCCGGTAGAAGGCGGTTCGGTCCCGGTCGTAATACTCACTAATCGTAAACAACCGTTTGAAATCATATCCGGCCCGGTAAAGGCACAAGGTTGAGAGCAGTCGTGACGTACGACCGTTTCCGTCCAGGAAAGGATGTATGTGCACGAGCTGGAACTGGGCGATGCCACTTACCAGCGCAAGATGCGTTTCAGCTTCGCTGTTTAGATATTTCACCAATTTAGCCATCATGATGGGAACATCATGCGCCGGAGGCGGCGTATAGATTTTTTCGCCGGTGACGGAGCTGACCACATAATTCTGGATTTTCCGGTACTCGCCCGGAGCTGCCGAACCACCCCTAACGCCTTCAACCAGTCGCTTGTGGATTTCCCGCACAAGACCTTCTGTAATCGGATCACCACTGGCAAGATACTCTGAAACAAAATCAAACGCACTGCGGTAATTCAGCAGTTCCTTGGCATCGTCCGGATCGGCCTCGGGTACGCTTTCGCCTGCCCACAGTCGCTCGGCTTGCTCCAGTGTCAGCTGAGTTCCTTCGATATGGGTCGTATGGTGGGCTTCCAAAATAAGGGCATGGTTGCCCATTTCACGAACCCAGTTTTCGGGAAGCGTCGCCGCCTCCAGAAATCCCCTGGCCCGTTCAATGCGGGTTAGCCCGGCGGTGATGCGGTTGGTGATTGTAAATTTCGGATCAAAACCTATACTGTTCATACTTTTATCATCTCGATCAAAGTGGCGCTCCGGTGCTACGGAGAATGGCGATTATTTCAGACTTTACTTTATCTGAAATCTCGGCTGCCTCGGATATAACCACATAGTTTTGTAGGATCCTGGATTTGCTTCGACCTTTAGCCATGACCGTTCTCCGAAAGGTCCAACATCCCGGCCGCCTGCATTCGTTCGCAAAAGGCATCCAATTGTGCTCTGGCCAGCTTGGAAGGTTTAGCCTGCGCGTTTTCCCAGCGATTGACCGTGGCGTAGCTCACCCCTAACTCCCGGGCCAGATCCTCTTGGCTGATTAAAAGTTGCCGGCGGACTTTCCTAATAAATGCGGGGTAATCTGGTTGAATAAATTTCATAGGGCCTTCCTAAAAATTTCCAGCGGTAATAATAAACTTGATTACAGATGTTATATCACCCGCAAAAATTATCGGCAACTATTTTTTCAAAACAGGCTTCGCCAGGTACCCAAGGCCAAACTACAGGCCAAGAAAGTTGTTCCGTGTCATTCTAAAAATTATCTTGTCAAGGAATATCGACGGTTTCTAAAAACGGTAGGTGGTTGTTAAAAGGATGAAACAAAAAAATACTGTTCAAATAGAAAGGCGTTTGGTTGCGCACTGCATCCCAAACGCCCTAACGATGATAAAAATGGCGTCCCCAAGGGGATTTGAACCCCTGCTGTCCCGCTTAATAAGCGGGATGTCCTGAACGTATAAAAAAAGGATCAACCTGTTTCAATTGATCCTTTCTGATCATTGATGGCGTCCCCAAGGGGATTTGAACCCCTGCTGTCCCGCTTAATAAGCGGGATGTCCTGAACGTATAAAAAAAGGACCAACTTGTTTCAATTGATCCTTTCTGATCAGTGATGGCGTCCCCAAGGGGATTTGAACCCCTGCTGCCGGCGTGAAAGGCCGGTGTCCTGGACCGGGCTAGACGATGGGGACGTATATCAAATTAAACAATACTGACTTTTTCGCTCCAGCGTCAGTTTCGGCCTCTTATGCTGTCCCGCTTAAAAAAGCGGGATGTCATAGACCGGGCTAGACGATGGGGACGAAAATGGTGGGCCGTGTTGGACTCGAACCAACGGCTCTCTGCTTAAAAGGCAGATACTCTACCAAACTGAGTTAACGGCCCCGGTAAAAATTTGTAAATAAGCCAAATAGATTATTCTTGTCAATAAAAAGAATGCCGAAATCGGTACTTTGTTTTTGTTTTATCCATAGGGTGTGGCTCTCGCGGTTTGCACACTATTTTCGCCAAAATGCTGGGACCAGGAAGATAATCACGGTATAGATTTCGAGTCTACCCAGGAGCATGCACCATACAAGCAGCCACTTTCCCAAATAGGGAATATCTGCATAGTTTAAAGTCGGTCCCACCTGCCCGAATCCCGGGCCAATATTCCCGATGCTTGCAGCCACGGCGGCAAACGCCGTCACGAAATCGACCCCTAATCCCGCCAGGACTATCGAACAGACCGCAAAAAGACCGACATAAAGCCCCAGAAATCCCAGGACACTCCGGATCACATCTTCCGGAATCGGTTTGCCGCCAATTTTTACATGGGTCACCGAATGGGGATGAACCAAAGAAAAGAGTTCTTTGTAGCAGTATTTAACATATAGCATAATGCGCATACATTTCATTCCACCGCCGGTGGAACCGGCAGAAGCACCGATGAACATGCACCCCAGCAAAATCAGCCGGGAAACAGCCGGCCACCCTTCGTAGTCGGCGGTGGTATATCCGGTGGTGGTGATCATCGAAACCACTTGAAAAGCGCTGTACCGGATCGCCTCGCCGATTTGGGAGTAAACGCTGCGATAGGTGCTGAAGGTGACGATCGGTATCAATAGCAGGACCATACCGAGAAAAAAGCGACATTCGGAATCCCGCCACCAGGCCAACGGCTTTCCTCTGACAAACTGATAGTGCAGCGAAAAATTGATTCCCACCAACAGCATGAAAAGGATAATGACGCCGTCAAAGTAGGTGCTGTTGAAATGGGCAATAGACGCATTTTTGGTGGAGAATCCGCCCGTGGGCATCGTGGCGAAGGTATGACATAACGCATCGTAGAGACTCATTCCCCCCAGCATCAGCATGATGACCTCGGCCAGTGAAATGAGGGCATATACCTTCCATAAAACCATCGCCGTATCGCGGATCCGGGGCGTCAGCTTATCCGGTACCGGGGTAGGAACTTCAGCCTTATAGAGCTGCATTCCGCCGACGCCCAAGAACGGAAGAATGGCCACTGATAATACGATGATACCCATGCCGCCCAGCCACTGAATAAAGCTTCTCCAAAAAAGGAGGCCTTTGGATACCGCCTCGATGTTGGTTATTATGGAGGCACCGGTAGTCGTAAAACCAGATACCGACTCGAAGAAGGCATCCACAAAATTACTGCTATCGCCGGCCAGGTAAAATGGGAGCGCCCCAAAAAGCCCAACCGCTGTCCATCCGATCGTTACGATGGCCATCCCTTCGCGCTGAGAGAGGTATTCTTCCTTGGGACCACGGGTGAACAGATACAAAAGACCGCCGGCGGCGATTGTGATGAGCATCGATAGACCAAAGGGGCCGATGCTCTGGTCCTGATAGGTGACGCCGACAATGAGAGGAAAAACCATCGTCAGCCCCAAAAACAGGATTAAAATCCCCGCGATATTCAGAATCTTGCGCCAGTGCATGCAGGCCTTGGTTGAGCGATTGTTAAAGTAGGATAATCTCCAAATCGGAGAAGAAGTTAAAAGTATTCGAGTTTAACGGTCAAAATCTTTTCTACTTTGGGGATCGCTTCTCGTCTTGCGAATATGATGATTCGGTCTTCCGGCTCAATAACGCTGTCACCGGAGGGGATGGTAATTTCGTCATTGTGGATGATTCCCACCACCAATGCACCTTTGGGGAAAGAAACGGCGTGTAAAGGTTTGCCGACAAGATCAGAGGTTTCAAGTGCGACAGCTTCTATGACTTCGGCCTGCTCATCCTTTATCGATATGGCCGAAAGGACTTTGCCCTTCCTAATATGCTGCAAAATGGTGTTGACGGCCGATAGCCTCGAGCTGACGACTTGCTCAATTCCAATGGTGGTCATCAATGGGGAGTAACTGAACTTACTGATGCGGGTGATCGTCTTGCGCACCCCCATGTTTTTGGCCAGCAGCGAAGCCAGAATATTGGTCTCTTCGTCGTTGGTCAAAGCGATGAAAACATCCATGTCTTGGATATTCTCCTCTTTTAAGAGTTCCTGATCCGATCCGTCGCCATGCAGAACCACGGTTTTGTTGAGACTTTCGGCCAATGCCGTACATTTTTCGGCTTCCTTCTCAATTATTTTGGTATAAATCGATTTTTCTTCCAGGAGCCGGGCCAGTCGATATCCAACTCGCCCCCCCCCGGCGATAAGGGCATTCTGTACCGGCTGAGAGTGCTTCCCAAAAAAGGTTAAGGTGTCCTGGAGACTCTTTTCTTCGGAAATAAAATACACCAAATCATCCGGCATGAGCCGGTCGTCTCCGCGGGGAATGATCAGTTCTTCATCCCGAACCACCGCTGCGATCAAGGGATTTTGGTCTTCAATTTTTTCAGAAAACTCAGATAAACGAACATTCGCCAGTCTCGATCCAGGATCCAAATAGATACCCACAAACTTGACGCGGCCGCCAGCAAACTCAGCCACATCAGCCGCACCCGGGTAACTCATCAAACGATCGATGGTCTTAACAACCTCAATATCAGGATTGATGACCGTATCGATATGCGGGGCGTGTTCGCGAAAGGCCGCATGGTATTCATCAAAATCAGCATTACGAATGCGCGCTAATTTCTTGGTTGCGGGTGAGAGGATGGTTGCCGCCAAACAGGCCGCCAAGTTGGTTTCATCACTATTTGTTACCGCCAGAAGGATTTCGGCCCCCCTGACACCCGCCTCCTCCAGAAGGACGGGGCTGCTGCCTGATCCGATTACCGTCTGGACATCTAATTTGTCTGAAACCCGGCGGATGGCTTCCGGATTTTGATCAATGACCACCACATCCTTATTCTCGTGAGCCAGACGGCTGGCAATGTGGAAGCCGACTTCACCCGCACCGATGATAACAATCTTCAAGGAAAATCTCCGTTTAGATTAGATTAGTAAAACCAACGGGGAATTTTGCAATAACCCGCCCCCAATAGTCAACATTCAATCTATATCAGCTCACAACTTCAGAGCTCAGCGTTCAGTGCTAGGAACAAAAATGTAGCCTTGAATCCCTTAACCTTTCAGCCGCAAGCGGTTCGACAACAATTTTACCTATCGTCGCCCAACCTGAGCGAACATTACGCATGATATAAATAGTGAACTCGTAGAAAGACGGTTTCGTAAAAAGTTCAAATTCAAGGCGTGCAAATTTTGTAATCATGAGGCGTACTTATCGTACGTTGAATGATTGCGAAATGCAGCATAACGCAGAAGTTGGGTTTTTTACGGGACCGTCATAATTGTCCGCTGGTTACAATACCAACCCGATGACCCATACAAAGATCATTGCCGCAAGTGTGATCCAGTCGGTACGTTTTGATGAAAGCTCGGGTTCGGAACGGTTCTCGGTGTAACACCTTGCTTCCATTGCTAAAACGATCTGGTCAGCCTGTTCAAAAGTACGTCGTATCATCGGCATGATCAATCTTTTTGTTCGGTATACCGGATTTTTGCGGTTTCCAAGGCAGCGTGCATAGACCGCGGCCGAGGTCTCCTTAGTCTGTTGGAAAATTAAGGGTAAAAACCGTAAAATCAGGCTGATCATGGTGGCGGCTTTCTGGTTTGGGATTTTCGGAAAGGGCCGCAAAAACCATACTACCGCGGCTCTAATTTCAGACACTCTCGTTGTCGCCACAAACAGCAGCCCCCATAATACGATTAATAAAATCCGCCAACTGACAGTAAGTCCCGCATATAAACCCTCTTTAGACAGGCTCACAGGGCCAAATGTCAACAAAGAGGATCCCGGTGTTAAGAAAATTCGCAACAGACAGATCAGAAGCAAAAAAAACAGTAAATAGCGAAGCTCACCTATGATTTTTCCAAAAGGGAGCCGCACATGCCGCATACCGCCAATCATGATCAATGTAAACCAGGCAAGGGCAGTCAGGTTTGCCGTTGCCGAAACCAGACTCAGACCCAACATAATGACAAGTTTAAAGCGAACATCCATTTGATGCGGCACCGAGCTTCCGGTCCGGTAACCGATAGTTGTCAGCTCAGCCATGAATCCATCTCTTTTCCCCACCGCGAAGGGCACGGTTCGCGGACGCCATAGGCCTCGACTTTTTTTACAAGACCGGCAGGATGACCGTCCTGGGCGATCTTCCCCTTATCCATGATGATCAGTCGCTCGGTGTGGGCTATGGTTTTTTCCAAATCGTGCGTGGCCATAATAATGGTATGCCCGGATTGATGAAGCTTCAGAATCTCTGTTAATACCTCCCTGATTCCGGGATAATCGAGGCTGGCAAAGGGCTCGTCAAAAACAATAATTTGGGGTCGCATGGCCAGTATTCCGGCGATCGCAAGCCTCCGTTTTTCTCCTCCCGATAGCAGGTGCGGTCTTTCATCGGCCAGTTCATCCAGACTTACCCTGCCTATTGCGTGGGTGACGCGGTTTTTAATTTCGGCTCGATCCAGAGCCAGATTTTCGGGCCCGAAGGCAACGTCGTCATAGACGGATTCGCCCACGATTTGACTGTCGGGATTCTGAAATACCATCCCTACTACCTGTCTGACTCGGGGGAGGTTTTCGGAAACCAACCCTCCGGCCACCCAAACCGTCCCTTGAGTCGGCCGTAGAAGCCCGTTTAGATGCATCAGCAAGGTGGTTTTACCGGATCCGTTTTTTCCGGCAATGACCACAAATTGACCTTTCCGTATGGTCAGATTGATGCCGCTTAAGCCAAACGACCCATTTGAAAACCGATGGGTTAGATTATGTATCTCAATGATATTCATATTGGAATTGAGAAACATCCGCGTCTTGGGAGTGTTTCTTCGGTGAAGTCAGGTTCTCTTGACAATCGGCCGCAGGCCCTTGGCAATGGGGAGCGCTGCCGCGATCTTTATCGCATCGCCTATAAGAAAGGGATACATTCCCACCGCAAGTGTTTTGGCCAGTGTCATTCCGGTGAGCGTTTTAAGCCACGTAACCCCGCAGGCATAAATGACGATTGTGCCTGCGACCATGGCCACCACATCCATAACCGTATTCTGGCCTCCTTTTTTAGAAATCAGCCCAATCAAATACACCGCCGGAAGAAATCCCAATAGATATCCGCCTGTCGGTCCCACGATCCGGCCAATTCCACCCGTGCCGCCGGCAAAGACGGGGAGGCCCAGTATCCCGGCCAGAAGATAAACCGCCACGCTGGCACTGCCCCATTTTGGCCCCAGGAGAAGCCCGGCCAAAAAGATGAAGAGATTCTGCAAAACGATGGGGACCGGTCCGATCGGTATGGCGATATAAGCCCCTACCGCCGTGAGAGCGGCCAGCAACGAAGCATAAACGGTCATTCGTAATTGATTATTTGTGTCCATTTGAATTGATGCACTCCCTGTTAAAGATCCTCATTTGTTTGATGAAAGCAGTCCCCGTAGATCACCCTTTGGGTAGATCCATCCGGCCGTTCCAGAATAAGCGCCCCGCTTTCATCCACATCCTTGGCCACCCCATGAAATACATCCTGCATCGTCTCGATTCTGACCGGTCGATTGAGGGTGATAGTCATTTTTTTTCCACTCGGGGATTACCTTAAATGTGGTCACCTGATCCATCAAATTCTCAAATTGATCCAAAAATTCAGCCAGTAGCTTCTTGCGCGATACATCTCTGTTGAGAATCTGTTTTAGGGACGTGGCCGCGGGTTCTTTCAGAGATGGATCATTATTGACATTGATCCCGATACCGATATTGACAAACGTCACCACATCGGCTTCGGCTTCCATTTCCGTTAGAATTCCGGCAATTTTTTTATTTTTTACGAAAATATCGTTAGGCCACTTTATCCCGGCCTCAACGGCCAGTTCTTGCCGCAGAACCCGGGCCATTCCGATGGCGGCCAAAAAATTGACCCGATAGCTTTGAGCCGGTGAGAGGTTCGGACGCAGCACGATGGTAAAATAGAGCCCGCCTAAAGAAGAACGCCAAATTCTTTTGAGACGTCCCCTCCCTTTTGTCTGTTGTTCTGCCACAATAATCGAAAAATGGGGGCACCCTCCCCTTGCCAATCGACGCGCCTCGTCCATGGTGGAGGTCGTCTCTTGAAAAAAATGAAAGTTCGATTCCCGGCTTGGAAACTCCCAGGCGAAAGGGGTATCCGGTGATTGATGCAGCCGATAGCCACGCGCTGAAGAGACGATGCGGTACCCCAGTTCGTTTAGCTTCCGGATGTGCTTCCACACGGCCACCCGCGAAATTCCCAATTTGCGGCTGATGTGCTCACCGGATACGATTTGGTCTTGATTCCGCAACAGAGTTAAAAGTTGGTTTTTCATTTTGGTTACCCTGAAAAAATTGTGTGGTTAACGAAAAAAGAGGGGCATGTCAAGCAGATTTAAACGAAGGGACGATCAGGCCTTAAAGTGGCCAAAAAAAAGGGATGAGCCAGGCACCCAGAAGAATAACCATGCAGTTTAGCGGAATTCCCAGCATCAGATAATCTTTGAAGCGATAGCTTCCGGGGCTGAAAACCAATAGGTTTGTCTGATAACCAATTGGCGAGGCAAAACAGGCACTGGCGCCGAAACATACGGCGACGACAAACGGTCGCGGATTCACCTGTAAGGCCAATGCCGTAGAGATGGCAATCGGCAGAAGAAGGACAGCGGTGGCATTATTGCTCAATACCTGGGTACCAATGCTTGTCAGAAGGATAATACCGGCCAGAATGATCACCGGGTCGGAGCCGCGGAAAAGGCTCAAGAAAGCTTCGGCATAAATTCGACTGGTACCCGTTTTTTGCATGGCTGTCCCCAGGGCAATGGTCCCGACGATGAGGATCAGAACGTCGGCGCGCATGGCTTTGTATGAATCTCTGAGTTGCAGACACCCGGTTAGGATCATCAGAAAAACACCAGTAAGTGCACTGACCATGATATCGGCCAGACCGCTGGTGGCGGCAGTAATCAACCCGGCAAAGATCAGAATCGCGAGGCGGGCTTTTCGTTTGTGGATGATTTCATGGTGAACATCCTCAATAATGATGAAGTCGGTCCCGGTCCTGATTTGTTTTAGTTTTTTATCGGAGCAGCGGATAAGAACAATATCCCCCACCCGTAATTTCACACTCTGGATTTTTTGATATGAATAATGGAGCCGCCGCCTTTTGATGCCGATAATCTGAATATCCGGATCTTCTATCAGGTCGGTATCAAGGAGTCGTTGTCCCAGGAAAAAAGACTGCGGCGGGACAATCAATTCGACAATCAGGGTATCCATTTGGAAATCGGTCAGATCCATTTTGGATCCTGAATGGGGCAATTCAACCAGTTTGTCATGCAGAATGGCAACGATATCATTGGCCGACCCCTTTACCAGCAAAAGATCACCAGCCTCGATGTGCACCTGATCATCAGGGTAATAGATGTGTGTGTCCCGGATAATTTCAAACAACTCCAGGGTTGGATATTTAATCTGCAGAAACATCGCAGGATCGTTGCCGATGAGTTTGCTTCTCCCCCCTATTATCAGTTCGGCCAGATAGCGGCGGTCGGCCCTGTCCTCCATTTCGCAAGTGGGGGCGGCATGGCCCGGCATCAACCGCGGGGCGGCGAAATAAAGAAATGCGATGCCGATGATCGCAATCGGAAGCCCTAATC
Source organism: uncultured Desulfobacteraceae bacterium (assembly GCA_964530095.1). GTDB lineage: Bacteria > Desulfobacterota > Desulfobacteria > Desulfobacterales > CAZHA01 > CAZHAH01. The sequence goes on from CAZHAH010000035.1 coordinate 27,068, forward strand.
GGGACAGTTCGAACATGCCGATCTTTCCAATGCCATACATAAAACTCAGATCGCTCACAATGATATTGGTGGAGGTTCCAATGAGGGTACAGGTACCCGCCAGAATCGACGCATAGGAAACCGGAATAAGAAATTTGGAAGGACTAAAATCGTATTCGCAACTCAAGCTTAAAACAATTGGAATAAAAAGAACCACCACAGGCGTGTTGTTGATAAATGCAGAGGCGATCGCCACGGTCAGAAGAATCACCAAAATGGCCAGGTTGGCGTTGCCCCTGGAATATTCGATTATTTTTTGAGCGATAAAACCAACCGCGCCGGTTCGGATCAAACCCCTGCTGATAAGAAACATGGCCCCCACCGTTATCACGGCCGGGTTGGCAAACCCCGCCACTGCCTCGGATGCAGAAAGAATACCGGTCAGCATCAGGGTGACCATAATTCCGATCGCAGTAAGGTCCACCGGAATTCTCTCGGTGATCAACAAGATCACCACAATCATCAAAATGACCGAGACAATCCAAACAGACATAACCTTCCCTTATGAAACCCTTACTGTCTTAAACACTCTTTTGTCATGTTTTTATGCAACTAGAGGGAGAGTCGTTGCAATACCCTCTCATGGATATTGTCAAACCCGCCGTTCGCTTGAAAGGGCTAAGTACCTGATTTTATTATAAGCGGGTTCTGGAAAAATGCAAGTTTTTTACCTTATTTTGCACCTTATACGCACCCATTTGCCGGGTTTTGCAAGGCGACGGCTACCATATGTGGTGGTGGAATTGGCAGAGAGGTACATTTTTTTTATTGACTTTTCTTGATTTTTCAGATTTAGTAATTACATTTGTGTCTATCGTAAAAGTTGAAAATTAGAAATTAAGCTTGGCACCTCCGCGAAAAGGGCGAACGTGCTAAGCCAAAATAAAGTACAGGAACGCAAAAGGCCTCCCTGGAATAAAGCAGGGGGGCCTTTTTTGTATCCGCAAAAGTGCAGCATGGGCCTCCCGAAAGAAAAAGGAGGACTTATGTTGAACATCTCTGATTTTAAAACCGAACCCCATCCCGCCAAAGTTGTATTTAAAAAATACAAAATCCCCGTCAGTACCGTTGCCAAAGCACTCAATCTATCATTCAGCTACACACAAAATTTACTGAATGGCATTTCACGCGTCACCTCCGAAAACGAGCAGAAGTTGCAGGAACTGGTTGATTCGCTTCAGATGGAAAAAGCGTAAATGGAAGGCTATGGCAAGGTAAAGGATGGAAGAAAATACGCCGGAGTTTCTGAGCGTACATTTCGCCCATGGTTGAAGGTAGGTCTCCGTCATATCCGTTTACCCTCTGGAACTATCTTAATTAAATATTCGTGGATAGACGAATTCCTTGAGTCGTTTGAAGTGAATGAAAATCAAGTTGAAAAAATTGTTGATGACGTCATGGAAGGACTTTCTTAAATGGATCAATTAAATTTGGAAACCAACCACCAAAAGGGGGCACCGGGTCTTCGGGACTCTATTTCTGTGTTCAAGAGGGTTTACTCTCCACCCGCAGGCGTAACGGACTGGATGACCGTTTTGGACAATATCAAGTCTGACAGATATAAACGTGCCATCGAAAAGTGCCGATTAATTGAGGACATCGAGGAGTACCGAAAATACAAACAGAAGCTTCCTGCAGTAACATTCAGTGGAGTGTTCGAAGTAAACCGGCAACGGGATAAAGTCACCTCGGCAACAGGATTTATCATTCCCGACCTGGATCACCTTGATAATATCGAATCTGTCTTCGACATGCTAAAAATGGATCCGCACGTTTGGTTTGCCTTTAGGTCTCCTTCCGGCGAAGGAATTAAATGCGGCATCCGGGCGAATGGCATAAAGACAGACGACGATATTAAAAAGTTATACGATGCTGTTGAATGGTATTTTGAGGACGTTTACGGAATTGAGATTGATTCTGCCTGTAAGGATATTTCGCGCCTGACATTCGTTTCCCACGATCCCGATCTGTTCGTCAGTCCAGACCCGATTTATTTCAACATATCTGAATGGCAACGTCCCCGAACAAAGAGAATCTACACCAAACCCGTAAATACAAATGGTGGTTGGAAAGAAAAATTCGGAAATGAGGTATTAAAAAGACGATGTGATGATATCCGGCAAAGCCTACCAAGCAACCAACATTGTGTCAGATTGAGGGCGGCAAGGACCGTTGGGGGGTTTATAGGTGAGTATATTAATGAGGGGATTGCCCTGTCAGAACTTGGTCGGGCTGTCAGCGAGTCGGGCGCTAAAAATATGAAAGCGGCTATGAAAACGGTTAGGGATGGCATAGAGTATGGAAAGGCAAGTCCGATAAAAGTAGAAGAAAAACATAAACCTAACCCGGCGAAGCCGCAACACAGTTCAACCGATTCCAGGAACCAGGTGGACCACGAAGCGGGTGAGTGGGATCGAGCCCGAGAGCTATTCCCCCGGATTCCCCTTCCCTGGGAGGTTCTACCCCCAGATATAGCTCATAGCCTCCAACAGTTAGCTCGAAGCCATGCGACAAGCGCCCTATCGCTTCCGGGTGCGGCCATGGCGATTTTTTCAAGTGTATTAGGATCAACGATAAACGTGTCTCCTAAAAAATCTTGGAAAGAGCCCTTAATCCTCTGGGTCGCGGATATTCGGCCCAGCGGTAGTGGAAAAACACCGGCGGCAAGGGCTTTGTGTAGAGTGCTCTATCAGGCACAAACCCATGCCGATCAAGATTACCAGCGCAGATATGAGATAGAGCAGGAGAAAAAACCATCGGACAGGCGGTCTGTCCCACGAGCCCGGGGATACTTTAACACCGACCTGACTCTTGAGGGGCTCAGAGCCGACATTTCCGGCCACGGAGGCACGGTGTGTGTGCTGGACGAGCTTTCTTCTTTTTTAAGTGCTCAAAACCAATACAAATCGAAAGGAAACGACCGCGAAAGCTGGTTGTGTATGTGGGACGGCAAGCCGTTTCGTGTGGTCCGAGCCGGTGAATCTTTTACGGTTTCGGGTGCCAGGGTAAACATTTTCGGCGGTGTCCAACCACGCGTGTGGCAAATGGTATTCGGGGGTGAAAAAGGGATGTTTTTGGAAGACGGAACGATTTTTCGTTTTTTGCCTACTTTTGAGGGTAACAGTTTTTACCCACTCGACGGCGAGGCCTGGTCAGATCGAAATCGTGGGGCATGGGAGCACCTTTTAACTCTCGCTATGGAATGGGCCGACGAAATCACCCGTGAAGATAATTGGAAATCAAAAAGCCTTTGTCTGGATCATGATGCGCAAGCGATCTTTTTTGGTTGGCGTAACGAGCTCACCGCAACCGTAGCGGAACTTCCTTGGCAACTGCGCGGGTTTATTCCCAAGGCTACCAGCTACGCCTTACGGATATCTGGTGCATTGTACGGTATGAATCGATTTGCGTTGAACGGCTTTCCGGCCGGTCTTTTAAAAAAATCGGACATCGATAAGGGAATAAGTGTGGCGAGGTTCTATCTGGGGCATATCGTTGATGCAATGCTGGCACTATGCGGTGGAGATGCGGTGGCCCCGGTTGAGATCACCGACCAGGTAAAACATCTTGCCAAGGCGCTTGAGAGCATGCGGGGTGAGATTGAGTCTGGAAGACTGGCCGTTGGTCACATTCTGGAGCGTTTCAATGATGGGCTCCCTCCCGAACAGATCATAGAAAGCGCACGGGCAATGGGGACCGTTTTGCGCGAATGCGGTTTAACAATCCCTGTAAAGCGATTCAGAATAAAAAACAAAACCGGGCTCGCCTGTGTTGTCTGGGATAAAAAAACAGAATCCTTCTTAAAAACATGTCAACATCGTCAACCTTATCAACAGCCCACAACTGGCGAGGGTCTGCCGATGTTGACGAAAGAAAATCGATGTCAACAACGTCAACATTTTCAGGAAGAAAGCTCTATGGATGTTGATAAGGTTGACGAAGAAAATCCTATGTCAACACCCTCAAACGCCTACCAGTCAAAGGGTGTTGCTAATGTTGACAAGGTTGACGTCTTTTCTAAGGAAAATGAAAAAACGACGGAGGTAATAATATGACTGCAACTCAGGTTTTGGCAATTGCAAAAGAGAAGGGGGTCGTATTGGAGGTTCGGGGTGGTGATATCCGATGTCGGGCTCCCAAAAGATTTTTGACACCGGAACTCATCGAGTTGCTCCGGGCTAACAAGGCAGCAATGATCAAATTGATTGGAAATGGGGAGGTCCGGTGCCTTGGCGTCCCCTGCTCCGCGGTCAGTTACCAAGACGTCGACGGTCATCTTTGTTTATGGTGTGGCCATCTGAATCGGGGCGTCATTAATCTAATGGAGTGTCCTTTCGAAGCATGGGGAAAGGACAACACGGGATTCCCTCTTCCAGATAGAAGGGTTCAGTAAATATATAAAGGAGCATCCCATTTTTTATGAAAGTTACAATCACGAACAACCTGATCCTTTCAAGCATTCCGGAAGATTTTTCTTATGCCATCCAGGAGCGGCTTACAATGCCAAACCCAAAATGGCACGAAAATGAAAAGATGGGGCGATGGAATGGAGATACCCCTCATGTCCTGCGGTTTTATGATCGCGGTGCAGACGGCTCTCTGCTTCTTCCTCGGGGGTACATCCGGCAATTAATCAACCTGTGCCAGCGTTGTGATGTTGATTTTCAGATCGACGATTGGACCCGGGAACTCCCCCCAGTTGATTTTACCTTTACTAGCGATCTTAGGCGCTTTCAGCAAGAAGCAGTCACCGATATGTTGAAAAAGCGTTTTGGTACTTTGACCATGCCAACGGGTGGTGGCAAGACGGTCGTAGCCTTATATATGATGGCAGAACGGAAGCAACCGGCGCTAATTGTGGTTCATGCGAGGGAACTTCTAAATCAATGGATAGACCGTATCGAATCATTTCTGGGCATCCCGAAAGATGAGATCGGGATCATCGGCGGCGGTAAAAAGGTTATTGGTGACCGGATCACCGTCGCTTTGGTTCAATCCCTGTATAAGTGTGCTGATAAGGTAGCTCCCCATATCGGACATCTGATTATCGATGAATGCCACAGAGCACCATCAAGGACTTTTACCGAAGCGGTTAAGGTTTTTGATTCAAAGTACATGCTCGGTCTCAGTGCTACCCCATACAGAAGGGACAAGCTGTCACGCTTAATCTTTTGGCACATAGGCGATGTCCACCATGAAGTAGACAAAGCCGCTTTAATCGAAAATGGGGATATCCTCAAGGCCGAAGTCGTCACCCGTGAAACCGACTTCCATCCATATTCGGACCCAACAACCGAGTATTCAAGCATGTTGTCAGAGCTTACGGAAGATCCGGAGAGAAACTATATGATCGCCTCAGACGTGGCCACGGTTGCAGGCAATGGCGGCGGTATATGCCTGGTTCTCTCGGACCGGAAAAGCCACTGCGAGACTCTGCAGGACCTATTGCGAAGTACCTTTAACGTATCTTCGGAAGTGATGACCGGCGATGTTCCCACAAAACGGCGGCAAGAGATCGTTGATCGGCTGAACAGTGACGAAACCAAGATACTTGTGGCCACAGGGCAGCTCATCGGCGAGGGCTTCGATGCGCCAAATCTTGCAACGTTGTTCTTGGCAACACCGATCCGGTTTGATGGTCGGGTGCTTCAGTACCTTGGGAGAGTATTAAGGCCGGCACCGGGGAAGGATAAAGCGGTCTGCTATGACTATGTCGATATCAATGTACCAGTGCTCAAAGCATCGGCAAGGGCACGAGAAAGGGCCTATGGAACCTGAAATGGAAGAAAATCGTTAGTTAAGAACTTGAACAAAATAGAAAAGAGGTTAACCAAATGCCGGAACCAAAAATAGATATTCGCAAGTTAGATAAGTTACTTAGATCAGGTAAAACTCAACGTGAATGTGCTCAAGTTTTCGGGGTTACAGAATCGGCGGTATCCAAAGCAAAAAGGCAGTTGAAGAATGTCATCATTCGCACGGCGTCGCTTGAAAAGGGTCATGAGGTGGTTGAGTCACATATCGATATGATGGGCCAGCTTCGGAAAATAAATGAAGCAATCAACGACGAATTAGATAATGCCAAAACGGCTGCAACCGATGCCAAGGGGAAAGACCGCTTATCCTTGCAAGAGATAATAATCAAGCTGTCTGGTGAGGTGCGTCGTCAACTTGAGGCACAATTGAAAATATTTGAAGTGTGGCATGATTTAAAAATCTTTGCGGAATTTCAGACCGAAGTTTTAGCAATTTTGGATGAAATGCAACCGGGAGCACGAAATGAAGTTATCAGAAGGTTACAGCAAGGAAGGGCTCTACGGGGCCTTGTTAACATCGATTGATCAACAGTTTGGCCCAGAAGACGAGAATTTTAGGAGGTACCAGGAGAGCCCCCTTTGTTTTGGAGAGAAGGTTTTAGGAGAGGTTTACACTGAGGATGTAAAGGCCCTTATGGTGTCAGTTAAGGATAATCCAATTACTTTGGCTAAGAGCGCCAATGCGGTTGGAAAAACGCATGCAGCGGCAAGGATTGGAGTTTGGTTTTTCAAGGTTTTTAAGGAGTGTCAGGTTTACACTGCGGCTGCACCACCCGAATCAAATCTTAAGAAATTGCTTTGGGGTGAAATAGGATCAGTTATTGAAAAGCATGAGGATATTTTTAAGGGAGATCAAATTAAGAATCTACATATAGGAAGATCAGCACAATCTTTTATTTCAGGAGTCACGATTCCGACAAGCGGAACAGGAGCGCAACGCGAGGCGAAGTTCTCAGGGAAGCACAGTCCACACCTTTTATTCATTTTGGATGAGGGCGATGCCATCCCCGATGAGGTTTACAGAGGTATTGAAAGCTGCATGTCAGGAGGATACGCACGGTTGTTAATCATGTTCAACCCCCGTGCCCAAATAGGTGAGGCTTATAGGATGGAAAGGGATGGTAGGGCTAATGTGGTACAGCTTTCCGCGTTCAATCATCCCAATGTAAGAACAGGAGAGGACGTCATTCCCGGGGCTGTGACCAGGGAGACTACAGTTAGGAGGATCAACGAATGGTGCCGCCCTGTTGTTGAAGGCGAGCGTATTGACAGTAGGTGCTTTGAGCTTCCTGCCTTCCTGGAGGGGGCCATAGCAAAAAGCCAAAGCGGAAAAGAGTATCAATCACTTCGATCAGGGTATTACAGAGTCTTAGAGCCTGCTTTTTCGTATATGGTTTTAGGCCAATACCCCGCACAGGGCTCAAACCAGTTGATTAGCAGGGAATGGATATCGAAGGCACGCGCAAGATGGGATGCTTATGTGTCAATCCATGGAGAGTCACACCCTGTTGGGACGTCGGCTGTAATGGGCTTAGATGTTGGGGAATTCGGCACCGATGCGAATGTGTCCTGTTTCAGGTATGGCGGTTTTGTTGAAAGACCCCTTGTTTGGAACGGTGTCGATACAGTTGCAACGGGAGATCGGGCCATTTCCGAATACAAGGCCCGTGATGTCATTCGGGCGAACGTTGACGCCACCGGAGTGGGTGCAGGTGTGGCTCCTCATATGCAACGAGGCGGATGTTCGGCAAATCCCGTTAAGGTTGCTTCTTCGCCAACTCAAACGACAGAGCTCGGCGAATTTTACATTTTAAGGGATCAACTATGGTGGGCATGTCGGGAATGGCTGCGGGTAGATCCAGGGGCTATGTTGCCACCGGATGAACTTTTGATTGAAGAACTTTGTACACCAACGTACGAGGTGAAAAATGGAAAGATACGAGTAATGCCGAAGGATACAATGCGGGAACTGCTAAAGAGGTCACCGGACAGAGCGGATGCTTTGTGTTTAACGTTCTGTTCTGGTGGTTTCTTTGCGGACTGCGATTTAACTTAAATTAATAGGAGGATTTATGATTATTACACATGAAAACAAAGAGTATGATTTAGGCAGAATTTTTGGCGGTATTGTTTGGCCAAGGGAAAATCCGGGGTTTGCGGTAATTGTGGGAGAAGACCGGCTTCCTGAGATTGGGTCTAGATTGCATCACTGTTATGTACTTGCTGAAGTTGAAGAACACAATCAAGATGAGCTTATTCGACATTGTACAAGGCTTGCAAAACAATTTCGAACAGATAAATTTTTTGGCCGAGTTACTACGGGCAATAGGCGATCTTTATACCTTTGGTACGACAAATACAAAGAACCCGACGGGGCAGAGTTTGATGTTTCTCCTCCGGTTAATGCCTTTAAAGATGGGTCAATAGCTCACTATTTCAGTCTAATCAAAGGCAAAACAACTCGTCCAAATAAAACCTTGCACTTTCTGAATAGCGGTAAATTGGTCGATTATATTCAAAGGGATATTTCTAAATCTATGGCTGGAACTGCCAAGGACCACGAGTATCCAGCAATTGCGGCTTTAGGATATGCAGTTGAATATTTGGAGACATTTCTTCCCAATTATGAAGAGTGTGATGAAGATAATCACGGATCATATGTGCCGGACGAAAGTGGTATTGATAGAGAAACGGGTTATTAGGCAGCATTAATTATGGCGCAATTGTCATTACCCTCAACCCATATCTGACAGTCATTAGCGATACAAACCTTCTGGGTGAAAGGACATTTTTTCAAACCATTATTTTGCATTTTTCACCTCCGTTTTTATTAACTTGTTTATATTAATAGACGAGTTACTGCTCTTTTACAAGCATGAATCCGCAAGGTCGGTGTGCTAATTTCCAACCGGAAATGGGAATAATTCATGGAAGAAAACCTTGATGCAACACCGTGCCCTGTAAAGGCAGGTAGGTTTCGCCATTCCGGAAAATGGCGAAAAGCACAATTTTTTTTAAACAATTATAATAAATTTGGACATTTTGATGGTATTGTGTTAATTATATGTGGTTATTACCCCTCATTTCTTGTATCTGTACAGTTCACGAAAAATAACAGCCAATCTTCGTTGGGGAGATTTCCTATGTCAAAAGAGAGACGCCTTGAGTTGATTAAAAAAATAGAAAAAAAGCGCGATTCATACCTTTTGGCCTATATAACAAGCGACCGCCCAAATGCTTCTGCAGCAATAGCCCCTGACATTGTTCGAGAAATGTATAACCTTTTTCTTGAACTGTTTCCACTTGAAAAAAAACGATTAGATCTCTTCCTTTATAGCCGTGGTGGAGATAGTAGTGTTCCATGGCAGATTGTATCAATGATTAGAGAATTGTTTGAAGAATTTAATGTAATAATTCCATATAAAGCGCACAGCGCCGCTACCATGATAGCCCTTGGGGCTGATGAGATAATAATGGGAACAAAAGGAGAGCTAAGCCCAATAGACGTTACTATATCCGGACCATATAATCCAAAAGACCCTGATACAAAAGAAAGGTTGCCTGTAAGTGTTGAAGATGTTAAGGGTTTTTTCTCATTACTTAAGGACTATGGAGAGGTACCAAAGGAAAGAGCAACCGATGGTTCTTTAAAATTAACGGATCATGTACATCCTCTTGCTCTTGGCATTGTATATAGAACCTTAGAACAAACCACCTTGGTGACCGAAAGGCTTTTAAAAAGCAGGAAAGAACCATTCGATAAAGAAATAAATGAAAAAATCGCCAAAACGCTTTCTGCAGAAATATTTTCTCATATGCACAGTATTTCAAGAACTGAGGCCATCAAGGAGATTGGCTTAAAACAAATAAAGGAAGCCGGGGACCTTGAACCCGCTATATGGGAACTCTTGACTCTTTATGAACATGAACTGAAAATTAATGATCCGTTCTACCCTGAAGATATCATGGAAAAATCGGATGATGAGGAAATGGTTTTCCCCGATCATAAGCTTGTATATTTAGAGACAATGAAAAGGACGAGGGTTTTTAAGCTCGATAGGAAAATGAAAAAAATTAGACAAAGACCGCCCAACATGCAATTTAACCCACAAATCCAGATTCCAAGCATTCAAATTCCACCCCACCTTCAAGGTGATCAAAAAACAATTTTGGATTTTATCAATAAGTGGCTTCAAGGAAGTTTACCTGGCATAATTAATGCATGTTTTGATAAATTCAAAAAGGATTTTCCAATCACAGCTTATAACCGTCAAAATCTTAACCAAAAATGGGTAAATGAATAATACTTCTAATGTTTTTTTAACATTTTTCCGATAATAGGTACAATGATGATGATAAAATTCAATTTAAATATTTTTACTTTGGACAAACCGATTGAACTCTTTGGAGAGGATGACAATTCTGTTAACAGGTTTGATGGCGAAAACCGCTATTCAATAATTTCAAAAACGCTCGATTTGTACAAACCTGATTCCTCAATTCATAGATATCCGGAAGATCATTCCGTCCAAGTGTGATTAATAGGAAAATCTTTCCACATCTAATTTAAGCTCTCTGGGCACTTATTCACGATATTTGTCGGTATTTTTTCCTTTTCACAAGTCGCTGTATTTACATTATTGTTTGATTGTTTAACTTCCTTTGAAGTTATCCCCCCGCTTTTCTCTGAATGCCCTCGACTCTATTGTCTTAGGATTCATACTCGATTAAAGGTTGTTCTTTGGATTTAGGATTAATACTTTTTGTGGATATTCTGATTGAATCTCAGGTTGCACAGGGGATCGGATGGCAGGTTTCTGTTCCGGCAGATACCGTGCGGGGACCCCCTGCGCGGTTATTTCCATAACACGCGGCTCATATTTTTGCAAATAAAGGGATTTATCGGAAAAATCAGCCAGCCCCAAATTGGGGGGCTGAATTCTGGCTGATCACAGGTTGCCGGAGTCGTATCTGATGGGCAATGGTCACCCAACCAATATCACGATTTTATCTTTATCCGCTTCAACCTCAATCAGTCTCCCTTTAGGGATTTTCTTTTCTGCAGGATGGTTATGATTTGTTATGTGAATTTTAGCAAGGATGGACAAACTTGGTGCTCTGGGTCCCACCATAGAATTTTTAAAACATTACCGTCTTTGATTCCCCAAATCCGTTTTCTGCCGGTTAACCTCAGAGAAACCAATTCATCAATGTCGTCTTGGTTTATGGAAGCAAGCCTTTTTTGGGCTTCACGAATAATGCGTGCCTTCGGAACACTGTGGTTGTTCCTACCCCAAATTTCACCCCAAGTCATGGTTTCAAAGGCGACTAATTTGGGGTATATATGACTCCAAAATGTAGCTTCCTTGACATTGCTCCACCCCCAAGGACCTTTTTTATCGGCTATCCTTATGTGCCAAGAAATTGGCGCAACTTCCAAACGTTCTACTTGCCCTTTACCTCTGGGACGTTTTTCTGTAGTGGGATTTACCTTTCGGGTGGGTTTCTTTCTGCCCATACATCAAGACGCATCGACAGGAATACTTGTGTAATATTCTTCCATTAAGGCAAGGGGGATCTCCCTGTTTCCTCTTTCTCTGGGGGATAACCCCTTACGAGTCTCACGCCAAGGATCTTCCATGTGGGTAAGATCGCTTAGCCATTGAGAGGAACGATCTCCGTAGTAGCCAAGAACGGCTTCCACAGTTTCCTTTTCAGTATCATTAAGGTTGCCCGGATTCCCTCCCGGAACTGAAGACAGCGTATATTTGCCACGATGTCTATCGAAGAGTTTACGGACAACAGGCCCATTAGACCAGGCTTCAATTTTTTCAGGAAAAAGAGGTTTGTCGTCCCAGACTAAAGACCAAGCCTGGCAATAATAAACGAGCTTTTGGAGCTTCATGGCTGTTATTGAGCCACGTTTTCGTAGGATAAACTCTGCAACATCAAGAACGCTTGGCATTTTGGCAACCTCCTTTCTGATTTTTAATTATCCCATGGAGGCCCGTCGAGCCACATAGCTTAGATGGTGAGGTGGTAAACGTGTGCATTATCTGATCAAAATGCTTAATTGTCAAATGATTTTTGATTGAGGCTATATAACCCCCGTGGATCATTAGGATTTAATTGAAAGTTTAACGAGCTGTTTGAAAGCATCTGAAATCAATTGCAAGCGTTGAATTCAAATGAATACGCTATCCATTGCCAGAGGGATCGGCGCAATATGACGGATGCGGACATTCTGAGCTGCGTGACAGCGATTGATAGGCGGAAAACCAAATCTGAAGCTGGTTCAATGAAGGGGAAAAAGCAAGCGTCAAGTGACGCTAGCAAATCGGCCGAAAAAACCGCCAAAATCATAGGTACATCTCCTCGCAAGAAAGAATTGGGACCAATTGAACCCAATTTATATGGAGGCGATAGACGCTTTGCAAATTTCAAAGGACCAAGTGAGCCCTTGAAAAAACCATTGGGCTCAAGTGGTCCCATTGGTTTCATCGATAAAAAATCGGAAATTCCGACAACACCCCCGAATCAGAAATTGCTATCAGTATCATAAAGGCAAGAAAAAACCTACTCAAAATGAGCAGCCCCCCAGGGTGATTCTGTTCTGACCCACATATAAAATATTATCAAATATTTGTAGAA
>CAZHAH010000036.1:0-38466 GCA_964530095.1 uncultured Desulfobacteraceae bacterium
CCCCCTGTTCTGAAAAATAATAGAGGATGTGTGCAATCAGTTGGGCCGGGATGCGACCGGGCCAATCATCTCCAAAACGATTATCACAAACATTCCAGTACCACACATCCCATGTCCGCAGCCCCCAGATAAGTGCCTTGAATCTATCAAGATCGCTTTTGCCTTCCAAGGCAATTGACCAGACAAGGGGTTCCGGCCAAGCATGCTTTTTTGCAACCTCAGAAACGGCAAGCCCGTCTTCCAATGACTTCCGCACAGATTGAAACAACTGAGTATTATTACAATATCTTGCCACGGTCTTAGGGCTGATTTTCAGTGCCCTGGCGATAATTTCAAAGGGGGTGCCCAACCGATTCATTAAGAGCGCTTTCACCTTTGAACCGATAGGATAGATTTCCCGTGATCGCGCCTGTTCGGCCTCAACTTGCTTCTTAACTTCTTTATCAGTGATCGCATCTATCTCCGCAGCACTAAAATCGCTTAAATCTCTATCCCCGGAACGTTGATTACCTGATGATGGCCGCCGATTGACAATTCGTTGAAATTCGTTCTTTGAAGCCGAATTAAGTTTTACCAGTGCTTTGATCTGGGATTTGTTCAGATTATGTTGAATTGAGGCATCCTGGACCTCCCAGCAAGTGGACAGCAGTAATTTCAGGTCGTGGATATAAAAAGACATCCATTTCAATGGCTTAGGGAGATTATTAAAGGTTTTCTCTGCCTGTCCCACAAATTTGTGGGACAGGGCGATTGCATTATCTGATATTTTGGACTCTCGCTGCTTGCTGCGCCTTATTAAGTCCAATTTGCCCAATAATATTTTCAACCGATCTATGGGAGTTCCTGCCGGTTATGGGTGGCGTTGGATTCTTTAATTGATATAATCGAAAATCTTTAAAAGGCTTTGTTTGACTTGAGTCTGATCAGTTTTTGATAAATGACCTATTTTTCGGAGAATAAACCTATTATCAAGCGTAAACAATTTCATTCTGACTACTGATGGTGCCGCCAAACCAGATGATTTCTTGTTTTTAATAACAACATCTAATGGCCAGGGATCATTCTTTTGACTCGTAATCATCGCCAATATAGTTTGTTCTATAATATTTCCAAAGTCTGTTGCTTGTGATAATACAAGAGCAGGTCTCCTTTTTGTTCTGGCAGAATCTGTAAACGGGAAGGGTACAACAACGACATCAAATGGTTCATAAATCATTGTACGCTTCTTCATCATTTTGCGATTCCCATTCACTAAGTGTGGGGACAAGGGCTGAACTAAACTCAATATCTAATGGTCTTGCTTTTCTTAGTTTGATTGTTTCTTTCTCAATCTCGAAAGCGATGACATCACCCGCATTGAGCTTTAGTTTTTTTCTGACAACTGCCGGTACAGTCGCTTGATATTTTTTTGTAAGTTTACTTGTAGCTGTTTGCATTCTTCTCTCCCGATTAGGTATTAATGTAATGCGGTAATACTAACATGACCAGTATTATTTAGCAAACACTATTTGATGATATAAAATCCAACCAGAAAATTTACTCGACCCCAAAAACTGAGCCATTTTGTACTGCATATCCAATGCCTTACGTGTGCTCAAGGGCAGTTAGGCCAGTAACACATGCGCACTCCACGGCGAAACGGTAGCCTTCCTTGATTGGCGATGCCTCGCTGCAACGCCCCCGCTCAAAGTCCGGGATCTGCGACTTACCTTCGGCTAGTATTTATGTTCCTGTCATCACGACAATGACAGGATTCACATACAGGGGACTTTCACTCCATAAGATCATGCCCATACCGGGCGTACACAAGGCTAATCCAGTCGACGCAAAAAGCCGCGCGGCTGATTAGCGGCGCTCGTCACTGAAAACTTGACATGTGCATACAATTGTGCATATTATAGGTTGCCATGTTTGAATGGGATGAATCAAAGGCTATAGACAATAAGTCCAAGCACGGAATCTCGTTCGCCGATACATTCGCGGTTTTTGAAGATCCAAACACTGTTACCCTCGAGGATTTTCGGAAAGACGAACTACGCTATGTCACCATTGGGATGGACGCCTTTGACCGCATACTGGTAGTGGTATACACATGGCGGAAGGAAAACATTCGAATAATTTCCGCACGAAAGGCAGTGCGTTACGAGGTGAGGCAATATGAAGGCGAAATATGATTTTAGCAAAGGTAAACGAGGTACCGTGCTTCCTTCCTCTGGGAAGAAAGTCCGGATCACCATTCGACTTGATCGCGACATTGTTGACTGGTTCCGTTCAAAGGTGGAGGAGCAAGGCGGGGGCAGCTACCAGACCATGCTTAATGACGCCCTAAGGAAACACATGGAACGCCAGGATCAACCCCTCGAAGAAGTCCTTCGACGTGTCGTCAGAGAAGAATTGCACGCTACTCAATAATGAAAATGTGGCGAACCTGTCGTTTGAGATGGACCGGGAAAAGCCGGTGCCTTTTTCAAGGATTTTTACTGACTGCACATTCAATACCGTCAATAGCTGCTGCGGGGTAATGTTTCCCGACCCCTCAACTTGTCGTTCGGCTTTCTTTAAATCATCAATACAAAAAGTGCGCTATGGGAAGATGGTCATTCACAATATGCCTAATGCGTGCTGTATCTGCCGAGCAGAAATATGAAAACGAAAAATGTGTCACGTGACACAATTCAAAAAATTCAAGTAGACCAAATATCGCCAAATCCAAATCAAGCCAGGAACGATTTTGACAAAGCAGGTCTGGTGGAACTTGCAGAGTCGATAAAAGCCACGGGTTTGCTCCAGCCAATTATTGTCAGGCCTGTCGGTAATCGATTCCAAATCATTGCAGGGGAAAGACGATGGAGAGCCCATCAACTATCAGGAATTCCAGAAATTGACGCATGGAATAAACTGAGATAGTGCCGGGGCATCCATTGGAATATTGTTTGACGACGGATTGGGACTAAGTTAAGGATGACGACCGTAGCGTTGATCAAAAAACTAAATTTAGCTCAGCCCACTATAAGCCAATCAGCTTCCCGAGGTCGTAAAAAAGGGACTTTGAAAGGAGCACTAACAATTGGCCAAAGCAGAAATTTTCGCCGGTATTTGCGGTTTTAACACGGAAGTTGAGGCTACAATGGAGGGTAGTGTTTGCAGGTTGAAAATCACAAGTCAATGTGACGCCATCCAACGCCTGGCCGAGGAATTGACCCGGGTCGAACCCTATGATGAAATCGCTTTCAAACCGAAAATGCCAAGGACTTTAGAACTCAGCACCCAACATTGTCATCACGCTGCCTGTCCTGTGCCGTCCGGTATCATCAAAGCCATCGAAATCGAATCAGGACTTGCGTTACCGGCTGATGTTGCGATCAAACTATCCAAATAGTGTCCATCCGTAAACTGTCTTTTTGAGATGGGTTTTAATCTTCCTTAACGATTTTCAGGATTTTGACCAACTTTTCATCTCGCCAGGTCTTAATTTCATCCATGGTTTTGTGGCGAACAATTTTCATCTCCTTAACCCCCTTTTTTACCGCCTCGGCGGCGGTGGGCGGAATAGAGGTCCACGCTGCCATGGTCTCCCATCGATTCTGATATGAAAGGGCATAATTTTTAATAAAACGATCGATCCCATTGCCTGCCATATGAACGCGCAGCAATGGGCCCAGAATCGGATCCCGAAGACCAACCCCCATTCGAAAGGCGGTGTCTACATCCTCGGCGCTGGCCACCCCCTTGTCCACCAGATCCATCGCTTCCCGCAGAAGAGCCGCCTGCAGACGATTCACAATATAGCCGGGCACTTCATGATTGAGCAACACCGGGCTTTTACCCAGATTCTGCATAAACTCGAAAACGGTCTCAAGAGTCTGCCGGGAGGTCTGCCGGCCGCCGGCCAGTTCCACACATGGAATCAGATGCACCGGTAGCAAAGGGTGAACCAGGAGACAACGTTCGGGTCTTGTCACCGCTTTTTGAATTTCGGTCATCACAAGGCCTGAGGCGCTGCTGGCCAAGATTGCGTTTACAGGAGACTTCTGATCCAATTTTTTAAAAACTGATTTTTTGATTTCATAATCGTCGGGGACGGATTCCTGAACATATTCGACTTGGGATACCGCCTCGTCCATGTCCGTTGTTACGGTTATCCGCGCCAAAGCCGCACCGGCCTCGCCTTCATCGACCAATGCATTTGTCTCCAAAAAAATTAAATTTTGTTCTATTGTTTCAAGCGCCTTTGTGAGAAGGAATCTGGACATGTCATATAGGATAACATCCCGGCCCCGGGCCGCAAATACGGTGGCCCAGCCATGCCCCACCAGTCCGGCACCAAAACAGGTGACTCGTTTAATTTCCATTTAACTCTCCTTTTCTGAAGCGGGGATTTACTATGGATGCTATTTATGGATGGGGACTAGATGTCACCATAATGCGCCACCCGATCCCGGCCGTTTTCCTTGGCATGGTATAAAGCCTGATCGGCACGGTTGACCAGGTCCTCTTTTTCTTTGGCAAATGCCGGCAGCGTACATATCCCGAAGGAAAGCGTCACCGAAAACTCCCGGCTTTGAGAGGCAAATTTCTGCCGATTGATACGTTTGCGAAACCTTTCAGCCAAAAGGATGCTCCCTTTTTTATCGGTATGCGGCATAATCGCGGCGAATTCTTCTCCGCCGTATCTGCAAATCCGGTCCGTTTCCCGTGCGTCGAAACTGAGAACCGCCGCAACCTTTTTCAAAACCTCATCTCCCATTGGGTGGCCGTAGGTATCATTGACGCGTTTAAAATGATCGATATCCGCTAAAATTAAAGATAATGGATGTTCGTATCGCAACGCTTCAGCGGTCGCCTGTTCCATAATTTCCAAAAACCGCCGCCGGTTGAAAAGTCCCGTCAGGGCGTCCAGCGCCGCCAACTCCTCCAATCTTTCGTAGCGTTTGGCATTCTGGATACTGATAGCCGTAATGTTGGAAATTGTCTCCAGAGTTCGTTTGACATCCTCTGCCCGATCGCCCCTTTCCGGGAAAAAGGCCTGTGTACCACTTCCGAGAACCAGCACTCCGATATTGTTTGCATCCGATGAAGCCAGCTTCAGTGGCGCCACTTTCACCGATTTCATTCCGGGCGGGTCCCACCGGCTCCCAAATATTTTTTGCTGCTGGCGACTCCTCTTATCAAATGCTTTTTGCGGTACGATCATGTTTTTCTGTATGGCCAGGGCACATAAATGCTTTCCGCGTGAAATCTTACGTCCCATGTTTTCCTGCTTCCATTTAACATAATCGGTTGAAGCACTTACACCTTTAATAACCAAAGACCTCCCACCGTTCTCTTCGAGGACAACCACAGCCAAATCAATGCCGGGATATATCTTGCGAAAGGATGCCGTGACTTCGTCCACGACGTCCTGCAGACTCAGTGCTTTGATCAGCCCCTGGGTGGCATGGTATAGACCTGTCGCTTCATTTCTGATTTGTTCCCACCGATTGAGTTGTTGTTCTATATTCCAGATACGGAAAATCTCCCCGGAGGCGAGCTGCAGAATTTTTTCCTCCTCCGGCCCAAAGGAGATATCGGTCTCCCTATCTGCCACGATAACCCCAATGGGGTTGCCCGGGATTTCTTCTCCAAAAGGGACTCCAATGAAAGCCTGGATCAAAGCCTTGCGTGCATAGTAGGTCAACATCCGGGTTGTCGGATTGGCCTTATTCACGAAAATGGTTTTATTCTCCATCATGACAGCACCAAAAACGCCGGCTCCGGCATTGACGCTTTTACGCAGTTTAAAAGGACTCGCAGTGATGGCATCCATTAAACTGAAACGGCTTTTATCTGACGATAACCAATAGACCGCTATGGTGTGGAGCTGCAATGTTGTCTTGAGGATACGCAGGAAATGATTGATATCGACATCAAGCCGCCGGATCGGAGAATGCTCCAAATGCTTGCGCCGCTCCTTTAAGGAAAGTGCCTCCGCCTCTGATGGCGCGCTGCTCCGCAGGCGAAATAATTCGGCGTGCTCTTCGGAACGCTGCCTTTGCGCATACAGCTTTTGCAGTTGTTTCCTTCGTTGAATCACGATACCGATCCGGTCAAAGATGATCGTCAGTAATGGAAAACCGGTGATGGCTCCCAAATGGACTGTCAGCGTCACCGGTTTTATTTCCCTGCTTGAAATCCAAGTTAGGAGCTCAAACCCGACGGCAACCAGCATGACGGCCATCCGGTTTAAAACGGATTTATCCAATCCGCCTACAACGAACAAAAATAGAAACAAGATGGGGTAGAACTCGCTTTTAACTGACCCCGTGTGCTGCAGCATGAGATAAACGGCACACAGCAGGGCCAACTCGAGCTGGAAATTCCGGTTGCCTGGCTTATAAGAACCGGATGTCTGACCGGATCTGAGCTGATTCACAATTCGCCACGCCACTAGTATGGCCAGTATAATCGCCATACCGATATTGAATTCGCTTTCGGCACGCAACCGGTTTTGAACCAGCAAAAATGCAAACGCAACCGTGACACACTCAACCAAAAGTCGTGCGTCAAGCCACGCGAAATGCCGCCTCAATCTATCCAACAACTTTTATGCCTCCTGCTGAAAATCCGGCGCACCGATTGGGAACCCTCTTTCCCCGGCTGTTTGGTAAGGAGCCCCAGATCGACCTAAAATGGAAGAATAATAGAACGGATTTTAGAGTGCAAGCAAATTAGGTATTATTATAAGAGACGCTTTTATGTCGATGTTGGGGTTTACCTAAGCAAATAATTCCGCTATGGTGAGCGGCTACTTAATGCGGCTTTACCACCAGGATTTTCTCCTATTCGCCTTGATTATTATGGACACAAACGATGATAACCGACCCAAAACTCATCTCCCGGCTTAACAGACTCTTTAATCCGGAATCGGTTGCGATTGTGGGCCTGCCACGGGGATTAAAAGCCGGCAAGCTCTTTCTAATAGCCTTGTTAGATCAAGGCTTTCCAGGCAAAATCTATCCGGTTCACCCTGAAGCGAGCCAAATTGACGGTCTCAAAGCGTATCCCAGCGTGACGGCCATTCCCGATAAAGTGGATCTGGCCATCATTCTAACCCCCCACGAGCACACCCTTCCGGTTGTCAAAGATTGTGCTGCTAAAGGGGTCAAGGGTGCGGTTTTATTTACGGCCGGATACCGTGAAACCGGTACCGACGAGGGCCGCAGCCTGGAAGAAACATTTGTTCGAATTGCCCGCAAAGCGGGCATGCGGCTCTTTGGCCCCAATTGCATGGGTATTTATGCCCCCAAATCCGGGCTTTCCTTCTTCCCCGAGCTTTCCAACCAACCCGGTCCTGTGGGTTTTATCTCGCACAGCGGTTCCCTAGCGAATATCTTTGGGCGAATGGCCTCCCAAAAGGGGATTTTTTTCAGCAAGGCCGTTAGTTTGGGAAATGAGTGTGATTTAACCAGCGCTGATTTCCTTCATTATCTGGGAGATGATCCTGAAACCGGTGTGATCGGCGCCTATCTTGAAAATATTAGTCAGGGGCCGTATTTTATGGAGGCACTTCAAAGCGCCTCACGGAAAAAACCGGTCATCCTTTGGAAGGTCGGATTGACACCGGAGGGGAGCCAAGCTTCAAATTCACACACCGGCGCTCTCGGCACCCCCATGGATCTATGGGCCGGGGTCATTCGGCAGGGAGGCGCCATCGCAGTTAGAGGGTTTGAAGCACTGGTGGACGCCATTATGGGGTTTGCACTTCTTCCATCCGATTTGGGCGATCGAATTGCCATTCTATCCGGTCCCGGGGGACTGGCGGTGGCGGCTGCTGAGGCGTGTGGTTACGAAGGATTAAAGCTGGCCCCGCTCACCGCTTCAACGCGGTCAAAACTTTCAAAATTTGTTCCACCAACCGGGACCAGCCTTGCCAATCCCATCGATGTCGGCCTGACGGCCTCATACGAAATGGACATTTACGTTGAAGCCGCTCGCACCCTGGCTGGTGATGCCACGGTAGATGCGTTGGTGGTTGCCGGGGCCGGAATGACGCCCGAACTTAATGAACAGTATACCGATGCTATGATCCAAGTTCGGACCGATTTTCAAAAACCGGTCATCATCATCCGCATACCCGGCTTTGATCCCGGTTTGGCCGAACGGTTTTGTCGCTCCGGATTACCCTTCTTTGACTCCGTCGAACGCGCAACCAACGTTTATGCCCAAATCAGACGCTATCAGCAGTGGCGTCGAAACGCATCCTCTTAGTTTGGAAAAGGAAAATGAGAAAAACGATGCCGAATGAACGTCTTGAAAAGCAGATCGAATTTATTTTAGAAATCGACAAGCTCAAACAAATCCTTCGCAAAACAATCCTG
The DNA here is from genome assembly GCA_964530095.1 of uncultured Desulfobacteraceae bacterium. GTDB lineage: Bacteria > Desulfobacterota > Desulfobacteria > Desulfobacterales > CAZHA01 > CAZHAH01. Next base: position 8,358 of record CAZHAH010000036.1, read on the forward strand.
AGCGATCGATCACGTCGCGAAAATTCCGCCGAACATTCATGGCACATCGCCCTGTCGGTTTTAATCTTATCCGAGTATACACCGGATGAGGCGATCGACCTTTTTCAAGTAATCAAATTGTTACTGGTCCATGATCTAGTCGAAATCGATGCCGGTGATACTTACTGCTATGATGAAAAAGGAATTGAGGATCAGGAAGTGCGCGAAAGACAAGCCGCTGAACGGATCTTTAATATACTGCCACAGGACCAGGTCCAAAACTTGAGATCGCTGTGGGAGGAATTTGAAGCCAAAACAACACCTGAATCGAAATATGCCAATGCCCTGGATCGATTGCAGCCGTTTTTGCTTAACTACTTTACAAACGGGCAGACATGGATCGAAAACCGGGTCAAACAAGCGCAGGTTATCAAGCGCATGCAACCGGTGCAAAAGGGCGCCCCTTTTCTTTGGGAATATGTCAATGAGATCATCAAGTTAGCTGTGCAGAAGGGCTATTTGGAGGAATAAGGCGTTTCACTTCAACCACCCCACTGAAAAGGCCAGGAGAAATTGCCCCAAATAATACAGGGGCAGCCCAATAAGCCGATTTAAAAATTCATTTTTCAAAAAGCGATCTCTGGCCACAAAAATATCCGAAAAATAAAAACTGACCGCCCCGCTAAAGACCATTATTCTTCCGTATTGGCTGAGCCCTTTATCGCCCAAGATCGAACAAGCACCGATCACCATGATCGAAATGACGATGACATATGCCATCACTGGCAGCTTCATGGACCCCAGATGCGGTTTCAGCCAAATGTAAATCCCTCCACTGACCACGATGGTCGCCAGGCACCCGCCCCCGGTCCACAGGCTTATCGTCGCCATCATAAAAAAACTTAAAACATAAAAAATATGCCCCACCAAAAAAGAGACCAGACCCAAAAGAAACATCTTCGGTTGCGGTAACGCCAAAAACACATCCCCGCCTAAACAAAAGATGAGTCCGATCAGAATGAGATGGTAATATCGGGGGATCGCATGGGGTTGCATCAGGGCCGTAAAAATAAAAAGGAGGGAGAGCGTGGTTTTGACCGGCAAAATCCCTTTGCTTTTTTCTCTTTTCTCAAAAAAAAGGAGCCCGCACATTAATATGGCAGCAGCTGTGATAATAAGGATGTTCATTCGATTGATCTCCCAAGCCTGATGTTAACCCGGCAATTAAACATATAAAACATGCTATCTGCGCTTGTCATCCCCCCGTAAGCGGGAATCCAGTCAAAACAATGGATTATGGATTCCGGCTCTCCGCTATGCTGCGGCCGGAATGACAATTATTTGGTTGCCGGGTTAATAAACCGGAAATTTCTGAACATTTGAACTCTGAACATCTGCACCTGTTAACGGTTATCTATTCTTTTACGCGTACAATCCTTCCTTCAACTCGGCTCTCAATCACCTTTCGCGAACGAATCGTATCGGCAATGAGTTCACGCAGCGGCAGCCCGGTATATTCGGCCTTTTTGCCGATAAACATATTATATCCGTCCCCACCGGATGCTAAAAAATCGGGAATCGCCACCCGGTAGATCTGGCCGGGTTTGAGCGGTTTCTTATCTTTACCCACCTTTACCTCCTCGACCGTTTTCCCGCGCACTTTGAAACGGATTCCGGAAACATGTAAAAACCCGCCGTCTTCATCTGCGCGGGTACCCATTACCGACCGGGTAAGCGCCTGCAGCACCTCCGCACCGGTCAATTCGATTATAACGATCTCATTGGCATACGGCATCGTTTTAAATACATCTTCCAGCGTGATGGGGCCGGCATCGATGCTGGCCCGCAGCCCCCCGCTGTTTATCAGCGCTATTTGGGCGCCGCTATACTCTCGTACGATGTCGGTCACAAAATTTCCGAGATTTGTTTCCTCATACCGAATCCGTTCGCGTTCGGCATCTAAAAATACTTTGGATTCGCCGATCACTTCCTTAAAACGAGCATCCAGCTTGACCCGATACTTGGCAATGATGGCATCGATTCGCGGATCGGCTTTTATTTCTGCGGTTACCGGTAAGTAATTGTTTGACACGAGGTGGGCCTTTTTTGATATCGGATCGATTTGCAGATCGATGCGGCCCAGGTATTTCCCCTTTTCAAAGGCTTGGAATACCGGTACGCCACCGACCTTGCGAAAGGGTGATAACAGGATTTGATCATGTCCTCCGATAACGGCCGCCAGTTCGGGAACAGCGGTGGCAATGGCACGGTCGGTTTTATGCTTACTGTGAGACAAAAGGATAACCGGTCCCCGATCCTTGACCTCCTCAAATACCCTTGCGACCGTTTGTACCGCGTCCAATATATCGACGGCTTGAACATTTTCAGGTCTGGTGGTTGTCAGCAATAATTTTGTGGTGGCGCCGATAATACTCACAGATATCTTGTCCGTGACCTTGAGCGAAACATAAGGGATGCACAACAGCTCCTTTGAATCTTTTAGAACAATGTTTGAACTGAGAAATGGGAAGCGCGCCTTTTGCTTAAGATCCATGAAATTTTGCAGACCAAAATCAAATTCGTGATTCCCCACCGTCATCGCATCCACCCCCATGGCATTGAAACATTCCACATCGGGCTGACCCCGAAAAACGGTTGACATGGGGGTCCCCTGTAAAATATCACCCGCGATCAGCACAAAGGTTCGAATGTTTCTGATTCTGTTTTGCTCACGAATCTGTTCGATAAGAGTGGCCAGGCGTGCGACACCACCCACTTCCTTTTTCCCAGCGTCAGTTCTTATTTTAAAAGGTGAAAGATGACCGTGGATATCGTTAAAGAATAATACCGACACCTTGATGGGATTTTGAGAACTTGCAACCGCCGGCCTTTCAAAACCGGCGACGGTCACCATTGCGGCAAGGATTATGATGAAAGCACAGAATCTGAATCGACGCATTTGGATTCCTCCTTATTATTTATATGACGCCTGTCTTCAATGTGGATGTGGCGCGGTTACTACGCTTGCACTAGAATTTATCGTAAGCAATCATTTCCGGTTCGACACCGAGGCTGTCCAGCATTTCCATCGTTGCGTCAAGCATCCCCGGTGGCCCGCAGAGATAGTATTCGATCTCCGTGGGATCACTGTGAGTGGAAAGATAATGATCATGGGCGCACTGGTGGATAAATCCCTTCATGCCGTCCCAGTTGTTTTCGGCCTGAGGATCGGAAAGGGCCACAAAAAATGAAAAATTTTCAAACTCCTTTTCAAGTTCTTGGAATTCGGTTTCATAAAACATTTCTTTTTTTGACCGCGCGCCATACCAGAATGTCATTTTGAGAGTAGACTCGGCAATCCTGAGTTGGGAGACGATTTGGCTTCTTAAAGGAGCCATGCCTGCACCGCCACCGATAAAGCATTTTTCACGATCGCTGTCCTTTACGAAAAAATCCCCGTAGGGTCCGCTCAAAGATACCTTATCGCCCGGTTTCAAATTGAATATATAGGAAGATCCGACGCCCGGCGGAACGTCCCCAAAGGCATCGGGGGGTGGTGTGGCGATCCGAACCGTAAAACGGAGGTCTTGCTCGGCGGGGGTGTTTGCCATGGAATAGGCCCTGTAGACCAGCTCTTCTGATACAGCCTGCAATCCCCATAAATGAAACTGATCCCAGACCGGCCGGTAAGTTTCAACCACCTCGATGTCCTGATATACAAGCTCGTACTCAGGAATATCAATCTGAATATAAGCGCCCGCCTTAAACGTAAACTTCTCTTTCCCTTCAAGGATTAGAACCAGTTCTTTGATAAAAGAGGCCACATTGTCATTCGAAACGGCAGTGGCTTGATATTTTTTAATGTTAAAAATTTCTGCGGGTATTTGGATCTTAAGATCTTCTTTTAATTTTAGCTGGCAGGATAACCTTACATTTTTCAGTCGCTCCTGTCTTGTCAGATGCGGCAGCTCGGTCGGCAGGATATCCCTGCCTCCCTCCTCAACCTTGCATTTACACATACCGCACGAACCCGAACCGCCGCAGGCCGAGGGGAGTAATATCCCATGGGTAACCAAAGCCGACAAAAGCGTGACGCCGTTGGGCGCCTCCAGGCGTTTCTCGTCATCCTCATTGATGACAACCGCAAGATTGCCCTTCTTGATCACTTTGGCTTCTACAAGGAGAAGCATCGCCATCAGACAAAATACGACTCCCAAAAAAACACCCAGACTGGCGATGTAAATCATAGGGTAATACCCGAAAAAAGCATAAAGGCCATTGCCATCAGACCGGTCACGATCATATTGATTCCAAATCCTTGGAGCCCTTCGGGAACATCCGCATAGCTTAGCTTTTTGCGGATAGCGGCCATTGAAACAATGGCCAGCATCCATCCGCAACCGGACCCTATCCCGAATACAACCGATTCCACAAAGGTATAGTCGCGTTCCACCATAAACAGAGAGGTTCCCAGAATAGCACAGTTGACGGTGATTAACGGAAGGAAGACGCCCAGAGACATGTAAAGGGCCGGTGAATACCGGTCAATGACCATCTCGACCGCCTGCACGTAACCGGCGATCACGGCGATAAATAGGATCAGTTTTAAAAAGCTGAGATCGACTTGCGGCAATCCGATCCATGCCAGGGCCCCCGGCGCTAAGAGCCGATGATAGATCAGCCAGTTAATCGGTGTGGTGACACCCAGCACAAAAATAACCGCAGCGCCAAGACCGGTGGCGGTTTGAAGGTTTTTGGAAACCGCCAAAAAAGAACACATTCCCAGAAAATAGGCCAGGAGAATGTTGCCCACAAATACCGAATTAAGCGCTATTCCGAGCAGATTCTCCATACCCTACGCTTTGCCTTTTAAAATAGCGTGCTGAAGCCAAACAAAAAGCCCGATGATGATAAATGCACCGGGTGCCAAAAGCATCAGCCCCATATTCTGATACCCTGCCGCATATAGAAATTCGGGAATCAGCGGGATTCCCCAAAGTTTTCCTGACCCCAGAAGTTCCCTGAAAAAGGCAACCCCGATTAACACCGAACTATAACCCAAACCATTGGCGATACCGTCGACAAATGATCGCAACGGGGGATTGACCATGGCATAGGTTTCTGCCCGGCCCAATACAATACAGTTGGTAATGATCAAACCGACAAATACGGAGAGTTGTTTGCTGATGTCGTATAAGAATGCCCTCAGAACTTCATCGGCAATGATAACCAGTGTCGAAATAACACACACCTCGGCGATGATGCGGATATTGCGCGGGCATATGTGGCGCATGGAGGAGATGATCAGGCTTGAAAAAGCCACCACCAACGTCAGGGCGACGCTCATGACAAGTGCCGTTTTGAGCTGGACGGTTACCGCCAGAGCCGAACAGATTCCCAGGGTCTGTTTGGAAATGGGATTGCTTTTCCAGAACGCATCGGCGATCGCTCTATAGGAGGTGCTGCGGGTTATTTTCATCGGTTTTATTTTCTATTCCTGTAAACCACCAATCCGGTTACTTCGAAATCGTATCGCCACCGGTTCATAAGCCAAGAGCTCTTCTTTCATGCTGGCGGTTAAAAATTTGCCGGTCAGCGTGGCGCCGCTGATGCCGTCGACCCAGTTGGGCTGCTTTTCTTTTGAAACCGTTTGCGCGACAGCCCCTTTGGCGATGGCGATCGATACGAATTCGCCATTTTGATCAACAATTCGTTTACCCATAAAATTGCGTTGGAACCACTCTTTTTCGATTTCCCCCCCGAGTCCCGGCGTCTCGGAGTGTTTGTAAACCGTAAAGCCGGCGATGGTGGTACCGTCCTTGCGAATGGCCATGTAACCCAGAATCCGGCCCCACAATCCTTTTGCGTCGATGGGGACGATATAGGCCTCGATCGCTTTTGGAGACATGTAAACATAAAGCGGCAAATCATTGGATTTACGTTCCGCCTCCGGGACGATTTTCCCGGAATGGCCGATCCAAATTCGACGGATCGATTGCTGATACAATTTTTCGATTGCGACGGCAGGAATTTTCTGATTCATTTTGATAAGACCCACTGCCCCTAAAATATTTTTTTGCTTATCCAGGACAATGTTTCTTTCCTGAAAGCCTTTTAAACCGGTTGCCGCAGCCGTCAGAAGCACACTGCAAACGACACACAGGGCACCTCCAAAGAGAATCGATTTCAGACGATCAGACATTAGGGATCCTCTTTTTCAAACGGGCTTTGACTTCTATTGTATCAAGCAGCGGAGCCAATAGATTCATAAAGAGGATGGCCAGCATCGCACCCTCTGCAAAGGCAGGATTCAAGACCCGAATCAATACCGTCAGGCCGCCGATGGCAAAACCATAAATCCACTTGGCGCTATTCATGTCCGGCCCTGAAACCGGATCGGTGGCCATGTACGCAATTCCGAAAGCGGCGCCACCCATGACGAGATGATAAAAGGGATTTAAGGACATCCATGCTGAAGAAGCTCCGGTGGCGCAAAGGTTTAATAACCATCCGGTCGCCAAAACACCCAAAACACCCCCCACAATGATGCGGTAGCTGGCAATACCCACCACCACCAGAAAAACAGCACCAAGCAAACACAAAAAAGCCGATGTCGCACCGATACTTCCCGGGTAGTTACCCCAAAAAAGCGTCCCGAATGTATAGCCCGCCTTGGCCAAAGAGAGCTCGATTTTTCCATAACTTTGCGTCAATGCCGCAACCGCCAGCGGTGTTGCGCCGCTGATTGCATCTACGGCAGCACCCTGAGCGCGCTCCACAACCGTCCACACCTTATCGCCTGTCATTTGGGAAGGATAGGCAAAAAAGAGAAATGCTCTGCCGGTTAAGGCCGGGTTCAGAAAATTGCGGCCGGTTCCGCCAAAAACCTCTTTGCCGATGACGATTCCAAATGAGATCCCGAGTGCCGCCTGCCACAAAGGTATGGTCGGGGGAAGCGTCAGCGGATACAGCATGCAGGTAACGAATAATCCTTCGCTGATGCCATGTTTTCTGACGACGGCAAACAACAATTCCCAAAAAAAGCCGACCCCGTAGGTAACCAAAATAAGGGGCAAAACGATTGTAAGCCCTTTGCCCCAGGCCTGCCATGCATCCGGCGCATATCCTGCAGCGACACTTGCCCTGTAGCCGTTGCTATAAATGCCAAATAGTAAGTGCGGAATCAGCGCCAAAATTACGATTGTCATGAAGCGTTTAACATCCAGACTGTCCCGCACCTGGGGTCCTTGTCGGGTGACATCGGCGGGGCTAAAGAAAATGGTTTCTATGGATTCAAAAAAAGGAAAAAATCGAACAAGCTTGCCGCCTTCCTCGAAATGCCGCCTTTGGGAATTAAAAAACCGCTGTATGAGCTTCATGCAATTGCCTGTTCTAAATAATATTGCGCTTTGGCCTTTTTAAAAGTGGTTAGAAGTTCGATTTTTGAGGGACAGACGAATGAACACAGCCCACACTCTACACAGTCTAAAAGTCCGTGAGCCAGGTACTCCTCCATTTCATCGGCCAGAATGCTTTTAAAGGTCAATTGCGGAAAAATATTAACCGGACAAACACCGGTGCAATTTCCGCATGCAATGCAAGCGCGTTCACCCCCATGTCGATTGCAGTCAACTTCTAAGACGGATGTGCGCATACAAGATCCAAATGCTCTTGAATAACTAGGTTTGCGAAACCCGGGTCGCACAAAAGCAAGAAATTCACGTTGATCTCCTTCGGGTATCAAGGACAAAGATGACTCATAAAAACCCATATAGGTAGCATCCGAAGCTTTATACCCCCGGAAAATACCTCCCACGACGTATCGACAACCTGCCTCGGCGCGGCTTTGTGTGATTTGTTGCAGGGGAAAGCCGATTCGGGTTTGAAAGTGTTTACGTTCTTTGGCTAAGCTCCCCGCCAGGACCACCATTTTGTGGGTGGGGTATTGCCCTGATTTGAGAAGTTGGGCCAGCAAGAGTACATCCTGACCCGAGATAAACCAAGACCGGTTCTCCCGGGCTGATCGTTTGAGGTGATAGAGCAACACCCCCGGATCGGTTGCCGGATAATTCCCCGAAACCGTGTGGGTTATCAATTCATCAAGTTCTTTTGGGAGGCGTGTTTTTCGATCGGAAATCGAGATATAGACATTTCCCTCCACGAGATGCTGTAAAGCTTCAAGCCCGTATTTAAACAGCCCTGTATTTCCGCATAGATAAGCTTCGGGAGCCGGATGAAACGGTTCAACATCATCAAGATGAATAAATAAGCCCGGTGGGGCGGTGTCGGGTCGGGCGATATCGCGGAAAGGGAGTTCTTTTATTAGCGGCCAGAGCCCGCCTTTCATAATCGTTTGAATCAGTCGTCTTCTTCCTATCGTGGAGAGGTCCTTTTCAGCGATTTTCTCAAATGACTCATGGGTTTCGTTTTCGTCAAGCCGGATTACGATCTCTTTGATGCTTCGCCGTGCGCCAAAATTAATCCGAGTGATCTTACCGCCCCCGGGTGATAATAATCTGATTTCAGGATTCCTTTTATCGACAAAAAGGGGCGAACCGATATTCACGGCATCTCCCTCCTTTACGATCAGCCTGGGTTTTACAAATGGAATTCTTTCGGGAAGGACAGCGATGTCTGAAGGTTTGTCCAACGTTTCAATTTCAGGTGTCGGCTGGCCCTCAAGCGCTAAGTGGTAACCTTTTTTAATCTTGATGGAAATCATGCCAGTCGTTTTAACCCTTGAATTGGAATGATTGGATCGTTGCAGATAGGATGGGAATGGGTTATTAGCATTTTCAACCCATTATTTCAATACTATTCCCTGATTCTTTCCGGTTTGGATCACGAAATTTATCTCTTGACTTTTTATTGGACAAATTTCATTTTCAGACTTTCGATTTTTAAAAAGGAGGTCTTTTTTTGCTCAAAAATCACAACCTGAGACTGACCCAACAGCGAAGAGTGATATTGGAAGCACTTCACCGTACTCACACCCACCCGGGTGCCGATGAAGTTTACCAAATTGTGCGGCAGGCCCTTCCGCGCATCAGTTTGGGTACCGTTTATCGCAATCTGGAAATTTTGTCTGCAATGGGTGAAATCCAGAAGCTCGAAATTAGCGGAGGCTTAAAGCGATTTGACGGCAACCCTCATAACCACTACCACATTCGATGCAAGCGCTGCGATCGCATCGATGATGCCCCTTTGGATCTGCTGCAGGATCTTGAACAGGAGCTGGAAAACGAAACCGGGTTTGATATTTTGGACCATCGGCTCGAATTTGTAGGGTTTTGCGCCGAATGCTCAAAAAAAAATCCCGCCCCGAAATCCCCAAAACCCCTCCGTGTATGATGCCGCACCTGTCCTGCCGGGACTCTTGACTCGGCCCGATCACGTCTTACAATAACTGCTGAACATCCTTTTGGTGCAAATAGGAAACAACCAAGCAATAATACCGGTTCATTAGCAATGACCAATATTTTCTCCTTATTAACAGTTAGTTAAAACTATATTGTTGACTTTTCAAGCCATGTTTTCGTATTCTTACGCTGGAAATCAGATCGTTACAAAATTTAATCAACCTTATTATCCCCAAACCATAGGAGGAAAGCATCGTGGAAAATTTAAAGGACACCCAAACCGAAACAAATCTTTTAACCGCGTTTGCCGGTGAATCTCAGGCTCGCAACCGCTATACCTATTTTACGAGCCAAGCCAAAAATGAGGGTTATGTCCAAATCGCCGATATTTTCGCAGAAACGGCCAATCAGGAAAAAGAGCATGCCAAACGCCTTTTTACATTCTTAACGGGCGGGGAAGTTGAAGTTGCGGCCGCCTTTCCGGCGGGCGTCATCGGAACCACCCTGGAAAACCTGAAGGCATCGGCAGCCGGTGAAAATTTCGAACACACCCAAATGTATCCCGGTTTCGCCGCTGTTGCCCGTGAAGAAGGATTTGAAGCGATTGCCATGGTTTTTGAAAACATCGCGGTGGCTGAAAAACAACATGAAAAACAGTACAACGATCTGGCGGCCAACATTGAAGCCGGCCGCGTTTTTAAAAGAGATGAACCGGTTTCTTGGCGATGCCGAAACTGCGGATACCGCCATGAAGGTACCGAAGCCCCGGAAATGTGCCCGGCGTGCGCCCATCCACAGGCCCATTTCGAACTTCTGGGTGAAAACTGGTAATCGATCATCACCGAATCGAACCGATATCTTTAACAAATTTATGGGAGGCAAAAATGGCTGAAAGACTTGAAGTTTATAAGTGTGAGTTATGTGGGAATATTGTTGAAGTGCTCCATGGCGGAGACGGCGAGCTGGTGTGCTGCGGCCAACCCATGACGCTTTTGGCTGAAAATACGGTCGATGCGGCCAGGGAAAAGCACGTGCCGGTGGTTGAAAAAACCGCTGACGGGGTTTCGGTCAAGGTGGGCAGCGTACCCCATCCCATGGAGGAGAACCATTTTATCGAATGGGTCGAAATCATTGCCGACGGAAAAGCATATCGTCAGTTTCTGAACCCGGGAGAATCGCCTGAAGCAAGCTTTAGCGTTTCGGCCGATCAGGTTACGGCACGCGAGTACTGTAACCTGCATGGTCACTGGAAAGCTTAAAAAGTCTAGTCGGCATAATTTCAGAAACAGAGAAACGCTTACCTGATTTAAGGAGGTGATTTTATGCCCAGTTGGAAGTGCGGCAATTGCGGATATACGTTCGAGGCCGACACACCGCCGGATACCTGCCCTTCATGCAAGGAAGCATGCGAGTTTTTAGACAATACGTGCTACACACCGGATTGTGAATTCCAAGGGACAGATCCCCGAATCGGACAAAGGAGAAAGTAGGATGCCTAAAGCGCTTATCGTATGTGCTTCGCGAACCGGTGAAACAACCCATATGGGCGAAATTATCGCCGAGGGGTTGCGGATTTCAGATATTGAAGCGAAGATTGTGAAGGCCGGTGAAATTAAAAATGAGTCCGATCTTGAAGGCTACGATGCGCTTGTTTTGGGATCAGCTACCTATCACGGAGACATGCTTCAAAGCATGAAAACGATGTTATTCTTATGTGAAAAAGCGTCTCTGGAAGACAAAATCGGTGGCGCCTTCGGCGCCTTCGGGTGGAGCGGCGAAGCCCCCGAGCGCATATTCGAAACCATGAAACATATTTTTAAAATGAATATGGTGGACAAGCCTTTGCGGCTCAAATCGGTTTCACTCGGTGGTGGCATACAGATGGCACAGGATTACGGGCGCCAAATCGCTAAAATTATTAACAGGTAGTTTGAACCATTCGGCAATCTTCACCCGATAAGATTCAAAAGGAGTCAAAGGAGGAAATCATGCCCACCACCCCCCAACACTGTCCTGGATATGCTCAATTTAAAAACCTGAAGTCATTCATGTGCAAGTGCCCACAATGCGGTGCTGAAAAAGAAATCTTCTCCGACGAATTTGACCGGACCCACATGTGCAGCGGGTGCGATAAGGAGATCGATTTTGCCCAGTGCACCCTGGCCGGTGAAGCCGGTAGTGTAACACCCTGATACATCCAAGGAAATTTGATTGAAATCCGTATCTGTAATCGTCGTTGCACTGAGCGTAATCTTGTTGGGCGCGGTGAAATCACCCTCCCCGCCCTCAGATCAAAATATCGGCGCTGAAAAAATCACATTAAACGGTGGCAAACGCGGTAAAGTTCCTTTCCCGCACCGAGGGCATCAAGATAGACTCGAAAACTGCAATTTCTGTCACCAAAATTTTCCTCAGGTCGCCGGGAGTATCGATGGCTTAAAAGCTAAAGGATCCCTCAAAAAGAAATGGGTCATGAAAAAATTGTGTATTAAATGCCATAAAGCAAAAAAAAGAGAGGGGATCAAATCCGGCCCGACCACCTGCTCGAAATGTCATGTCAAATAGGAATCTCACTTTATGCTTGTTTTAGGATTGCAAGGAAGCCCTCGCAAAAAAGGCAATACCGACTACCTGCTGTCGCTATTCATGCAGGAAGCTCGACGTTTGGGGGCTGGAACCGATATCATCCAGGTGGACCAAAAAAATATTGTGCCTTGCAAAGAATACACGGTCTGCGAAAAAAAGGGCTACTGCCCCATCGAAGATGATATGACCCATGAAATCTATCCTCTGCTTCGCCGTGCGGATGTAATTGTTGCGGCAACACCGATTTTTTTCTATAATGCACCGGCCCAGCTAAAAGCGCTCATCGACCGGAGCCAGACCCTCTGGGCCCGGAGATATAAGTTAAAACTCGAGGATCCGGCCCGAAAATGGCGCAAAGGGTTTCTATTGGCACTTGGCGCGACCAAAGGGGAGCGGCTTTTTGAGGGAATGGACCTGACGGCCAAGTATTTTTTTGATGCCGTGGGCGCCTCATATATCGGAAGCCTGACCTATCGCGGCGTTGAAAAACGAGGCGACATGAAAAAACATCCTACGGTTGCAGCGGATTCCACCCAGGCGGCACATGATCTTTTGCAGCCGATGATTAATCGCAAAAGGATCCTTTTCGCCTGCCGCGAAAATGCCTGCCGCAGCCAGATGGCCGCTGCTTTCGCTGCGGCCATGGCCGGTGATCGATTCGATGTGGCAAGCGCGGGAAGTGCTCCGGCCCCGGAAATTAATGCAAACATGGAAAAAGTCATGCAGGAAAAAAATATCGACATGGCCTTTCGCATTCCGCAAATGATCAATGCCGTGATCTCCGAAAACAAACCTGAAATCATTATTACCATGGGTTGCGAGGAAGAATGTCCTGTTGTCCCCGGTGCTGAAAATTTCGATTGGGATATTCCCGATCCGACGGGCAAACCGATCGAACATATGCGTCTCATCCGGGATGAGATCGAAAAAAGAGTCACCCGGCTCATCGCTGAAATCGCTTAAATGGGTGTCATTTTATTAAACTGATAAGAGGAGACCTTTGAAAAACTCTTAATTTTGTTCAAGTTCAAGGAAGAGGAGAATTTTAACCACAGGAATACATTGAGTATTTTGAGGATTAAAATTTGAGTCTAACGCCGGCACTTTAGTGTGATGTTTTCAAGCCTTCAGGCGCAACCTTTGCGCAAATTGGGCAAAAGGAGGTGTTTTGCATAGGTCTCAAGAGGAGGAGGATTCAATGGACAAGTATGTATGCACGGTTTGCGGCTATGTTTATGATCCAGCGCAAGGGGATCCGGATAGCGGGATTGAACCCGGTACCAAATTTGATGACCTGCCGGACGATTGGGAATGCCCGGTTTGCGGCGCATCAAAAGATGAATTTGAGCTGGAGGAATAATCCGGACCAGCCGGATTACGACTCGTAGAGAACCCATCCTTTTTTTAAAAGACTTTCACGCGGTGCCCTTTTCTGTCGGCCTGATGCGCCTGACAAAAAGGGCACCGATTATTTATGAACAACTTGCGATGGGTTAATTCGCATGCGGGGAAGCGGTGCGAGATACAATTTTGCGATCGCTATTAGAGAGGATTTAAACATGAAACCGGTTGAGATCACCAAGGGAATTTATGACGTTGGCGTTATCGATTGGAATATCAGAGATTTTCACGGCTATTCCACCCACCTGGGAACCAGCTACAATGCCTTTTTAATCGTTGATGAAAAAGTGACCCTAATCGATACCGTCAAAAAGGAATTTACCGATCAACTCATCGACAATATTGCCACCATCATCGACCCTCAAAGAATCGACTATGTGATCAGCAATCACACCGAGATGGATCATTCGGGGGGACTTCCGCGTCTGATGCACAAGATCGGTGAGGATAAGCCGCTTTACTGCTCCAAATTGGGCGTCAAGAACCTCACCCGTCACTTCCCGCAAGCATGGAATTATCATGCCGTCGCCACCGGCGATGAATTAAGCCTGGGAAGCCGAACCCTCACATTTATGGAAACCAGAATGGTGCATTGGCCCGACAGCATGTTTACATACTTAAATGAGGATAAGATCCTTTTTTCCAGCGATGGATTCGGCCAGCACTATGCCGGGGCGGAAAGCTTTGATGATCAAATCGGTGACGCCATTATGCCGCATGCCAAAAAATATTTTGCCAATATCCTTCTTTTATATGCGCCCTTGATTCTAAAACTGATGAACAAGGTGATCGAAATGGATTTGGAAATCAAAATGATATGTCCGGATCACGGCATCATCTGGCGCAAAGATCCCTTAAAGATCATCCAAGCCTATGCGGAGTGGAGCCAGCAGAAACCACTTCCCAAGGCTGTGGTGGTATATGACACCATGTGGCATAGTACCGAAAGAATGGCTCATGCCATTGCAGCGGGGATTCATGCCCAAGGGGTTGAAGTTCACCCCATGCATTTACGGAAATTTCACCGCAGCGACATCATGACCGAAGTTTTGGACGCCGGCGCGGTTGTGGTGGGTTCACCGACTTTAAATAATGGAATGTTTCCAACCATCAGTGATTTTCTGACCTATATGAAGGGACTCAAACCGCAAAACAAGTTGGGAATGGCATTTGGTTCTTATGGCTGGAGTGGTGAGGCGGTCAAACTGGTTCAGCAGGCCCTTGAGGCCATGAAATTTAAAATTATCGATCCGGGAATTCGAATCCAGTATGTTCCCGATCAAACTAATATCGATGATTGTGTTCAGCTTGGCGCTAAAATCGGGCAGGCCTTAAAGGGATAGGGACGTATGCGGATTCCGATTGTCGAACTCAGCGATTGTATTCTTTGCGATGTCTGCGTCGAGGTATGCCCGGCTGTTTTTTGTCTTAATGCGGCCGGCTATATCGAAGTCGTCGAACTCGATCAATACCCGGAAACCGAGGTAGAGGAAGCGATTAAAAGCTGCCCCACGGATTGCATCCACTGGAGCGAAACCTAATCCCCCCCGCTTTTGATTGATCACATGCCGAAAACATTTTTTATTGATGGGAACTCGCGCCCTTAAAAAAGAAGTCCAAAAGCTGCTTCAAGCAGATGATTTTGAAAAAGGTCTTAAATCTGCCTGCCGCCTGCCGGCCCGGAAGGTAATCAACCCGCTGATCACGCTTTTCTTTCACCCGCAAGATCTCCTAAAATGGCGCGCCGTGGCGATGATGGGCACGGTCGTGTCACAGCTTGCAACCTGCGAAATCGAATCGGCCCGCGTGGTGATGCGCCGTTTGATGTGGAATCTAAATGATGAATCCGGTGGAATCGGGTGGGGATCCCCTGAGGCCATGGGAGACATCATGGCGAAAAGCCCCCGCCTGGCAGATGAATTCGCCTCAATTCTGATCTCATATCTCGATCCGGATGGAAATTTTATCGAATACGAAGCGCTGCAACGGGGGGTATTGTGGGGGAACGGGAGGCTGGCGCAAGCCCGGCCCGAACTTATAAAGGACTCGGCCCGCCTTTTGATTCCCTTTCTGGAATCCGGCGATCCGATGCTGAGAGGATTGGCCGCTTGGACGGCAAGCGCCCTGAAAGTTGAAATAACGATTCCCGCCTTGAATCGCCTTTCAGACGACTCCAACCGGATCGTCCTATTTTTGGACGGGAATCTGGTTGAACGTCGGATTTGTCAATTACTTCCTCCTGGGTTGAGCGGTTCACCGTTCACGGTTCACGGTTAAACGACCTATTGGGCTGTAACAACCCCAGTTGAACTGTTTTCGCTCAATCGGGGTTGTATAGTTTCTTAAATTCCTCAATGGTTTTTTTTACTTCATCCTCGGCCTGCGGGAGGATCTCTTGGTGGTCATCGGAAAATGCCGGTTGAGACTCGAATCGAAGCCGCTGTTTGCTGAAACTACCGTTTGCAAAATTTGAACTTATTTTAATGCTTTTGACTTTCAACTCTCGGATGAGGATGTCATTTTCAAAAACCGTAATTTCCATGGGATACCAGATATTCTCTACCTTTTGCCAATTGAGATAGCGAACTTCGAACTCAATTCCCCTGTCGCCGGATTTGCGACCGAGAACAATCCACCGAAAAGGTCTAAACGTTTCTTTATCAATCCATAGCTGGGGGGGGGATTCATCCGGGTATTCCGATCCAACCACGAATCCGAGGCGTCCGTTAAAACGTCCCAGACTCGAGTGCTTTATGTCTACATCCAAAAGGGCTAATCTTTCTTCGAGGAGTTGGGCATGGCGATAAAGGAGCAGGTCTATGTATCGATCAAATTTGGTTTCGGCCTGGGCGGCGACTTTACCGTCGATGACGGTCACCCCCGTGCCCTTGGATATGATATGAATGCGGTGTGTGCTTTCAGAACGCAGGTCTGACCGGAATTTATCCGGGAAAAGATACTGCAATGTTTCGTTTAATTCAATGCTGCCTTGTGGCAAACGCTCATCATAGACGATGTGCTTCTGATTTATGAGAAGTCCTTGTCCTCGACCCAATTGCTGAGTCATCATCCGCAACAGATGGGATCCCGTAAGGATATAAGCATGGGATACCGTTGCTGCCGATGGGCAGATGAAAAGATAAATCACCAGCGCGATGGATTTAATAGCAGTATATCTCATATTGAAATTAATGGTTGCATCAAAATATCCGGTCTGAAAGCCTGGCGGCGACACCAAGTTCTTCTTCAATCCGGAGAAGCTGATTATACTTTGCGACCCGATCACTGCGAGACATTGAGCCGGTTTTTATCTGACCGCCGTTGACCCCCACAACAAAATCGGCAATAAACGTATCTTCAGTTTCACCGGAACGATGGGATATCACGGTCGTATACCCTGCCTGCCGGGCCATTTCAATGGCTTCGAGTGTCTCGCTGACGGTCCCTATCTGATTCAGTTTGATTAGAATCGAGTTGGCAACCCCCTCTTCGATCCCCTTGGCAAATATCCCGGGATTGGTGACAAAAATGTCGTCCCCGACGATCTGGATCGATCCCCCCAGCCGATGTGTGAGCTTCCCCCAGCCGTCCCAGTCTTGCTCTGCAAGCCCGTCTTCAAGGGACAATATCGGATATTTATCGACTAAATTTTCATAATAATCGATCATCTCCCCTGCGGTCAGCTTTTTGTTTTCCGATTTCAATAGATATTTTTTATTTTGGTAAAATTCACTGGCGGCTGCATCAATCCCCAGTCCGATATCTTTACCCGGCTCATAGCCGGCCGCTTTTATGGCCGCGATGATAAATTTCAAGGCAGTCTCGTTCGAATCAAGATCGGGCGCGAATCCCCCTTCGTCACCGACGGCAGTGTTGAGGCCCTTTTTCTTCAATAGCCCCTTTAAGGCGTGAAACGTCTCCGCCCCCATCTGAATGGCCTGGGATACACTGCGCGCGCCAAATGGAATGACCATGAATTCCTGGATATCAAGATTGTTGGCTGCATGGGCGCCCCCGTTGACGATGTTCATCATGGGAACAGGGAGATAATGCGCACAAACGCCACCCAGGTATCGGTAAAGTGGCTGCTCATACGCCGCCGCGGCAGCGCGCGCGGCAGCCATGGATACCCCTAAAATCGCATTTGCACCTAGCTTCGATTTATTTGCGGTTCCGTCCAATTCGATCATGGTGTTGTCAAGTTCGGCCTGATTGAGGGCATCCATTCCGCTGACGGCCGGTGCAATTATCCCCGTAACGTTTTGAACGGCCGTTTTTACCCCTTTTCCCCCGTAACGTTTGGCCCGCTTATTGCGAAGCTCAAGTGCTTCCCGCTTGCCGGTGGAAGCGCCTGAAGGAACCGCTGCGCGTCCTAAGGCGCCACAGGCGACGATGACATCCACTTCCACGGTCGGATTCCCTCTTGAATCCAAAATTTCACGCGCCTTGACATCGACAATATGTGTCATCGGTTCCTCCTTTCCCCTATGGCCTGCGGAAAACTTCGATTAGAGTTAGCATCTCGCCAACAACTTGACAAATCGATTGGAAATGTTACTCTTCTGAAGAATTGATGTCAAGGAAGGTCGTTAGTGCCCGTCCACAAATGGCCAATTTGCCCGATTTGCTGCGTCAGGCTCAAATTTTAATCCTCAAAATACTCAATGTATTCCTGCGGTTAAAATTTTCGCCTTCCTTGAACTCGACCAAATTTCCTCATTCGGGAACGGACACTAATCAGGGATTCAATGCAAATAAAAAATTTTTATTCCACATCACATTTGTTCGTAGCCGCTATTCAGGTTCTTCAACACCAGAAAAACGCCCCACCCTCAATCCAAGCGGTTTCAGAAACATTATCTTTTTCGCTTGAGCAGGGGAGTTTTATCGCGCGGGAACTTCAGGGGCGAGGAATAGTCGATGTGGTTGAGGGATCTTTTGGAACACGGCTCTTTATCAAGGATCGTCTAGCCTTGGAAGAAATTCCAAAGGATGCCCGGGGAAGCCGGTTGGAAGACGAACTGAAGCGTTTCCAAGACACGAAGACCGATTACGATCAAAAAGTTACCATCATCCATTCAAAGCAATCCAAAAAACAAAAAGATCTTTTTGCAGAACTCGAAAAAAAACTAAAAAAAACTATCGAAAAAAAATAGGCCGACAGAGGCGATTTATGTATGGGCACTACCGGCTATCGTCACTTCTATGGTCCGTGTGCGGGAACGATTGTCGTGATTAATGGCCACGACCTGCTGCCAAGTGCCAAGCCTCAAATCCCCGTTTCGTACCGGTAAGGCAATGGACGGCCCCATGAGAGCCGCCTGAACATGGCTGTGCCCATTTCCATCGTGCCAGGCTTTTTCATGGGCATACTCGATACCGGGCGGAGCGAGCCTGTTTATCGCTTCGATCAAGTCCGCCACCACCCCCTGCTCGAACTCGATGGTTGTCAGCGATCCGGTCGAACCGATCATGGTCGCCCAAAGGCTTCCGTTTTGAACGCCGGTTTCCTGAATTAAGCGGATTAAAGGACGTGTGATTTCGCATATGTCGGGGCCGGTATTCAAATTAACCTGTATCGATTTGCAAAAGATCTGTGGGGTTTTCATCTCTGTCCTCCTTTGAACCGCATTAATTTTTATAATATGAAATCTGATTATGAGCGTGTTTTGAGGTGTGCTTTATCCTTGACACCCAATCATCTCTTATCTATATTATTTTGTGCCCATATTTTGCTCGATAGCGCTTAAAGTAAAATTGGCAATCCATAACCCATAACCTTCCTGGGATTTTAAAATGTACGAGAGCTTTTATGGTTTAAACGAGAAACCGTTTCATATTGTACCCAATCCCAACTACCTATATTTGAGTCCTAAACACCAGAATGCTTTGACGCATTTGGAATACGGTCTGATGGAACGCGTCGGATTTATTCTTCTGACCGGGGAAATCGGCACCGGCAAGACCACCCTGGTCCACTACCTCCTCAATCAGATCGAGTCCGACATGGAAGTCGGGGTAATCTTTAACACCAATGTCTCCTCTGATCAGCTTCTCAACCTCATTTTAAGCGAATTCGAACTCACGGCCGAAGCGGGTGACAAGGTCAAAGCACTGGATATTTTCTATCAGTTTTTGATCGAAAAATACGCCGAAGACAAACGGGTGCTGCTCATCATTGATGAGGCCCAGAATCTTTCCCATGAATCCCTGGAAGAAGTACGCATGCTGTCTAATCTGCAAAGCGACGAAGAGATGCTTTTACAAATCATGTTGGTCGGACAGTCTGAACTTAAAGAAAAGCTTAGAAACCCGGCTCTGGCTCAGTTCACCCAACGCATTGCTGTCAACTACCATCTCACGGCATTACCTGAAGAGGATACGGGACGCTATATTGCATATCGTCTTGAAAAGGCCGGCGGGCGACCGGATATATTCACCACTGATGCGGTGGGGTTGGTTCACCAGGCCTCCACCGGTATCCCACGATCCATCAACCTGTTATGCGACGCTGCACTGACTTATGGGTATGCCGACGAGCTTGAGACCATCGATGCCCAAGTCATTGAACAAGTTATCAAGGATAAAGGCGGATTCGGCATCCAAGGTGAAGAAGAAGAAAAAAAAGAAATGGATCACGCGCCTACCGCTCATACACAGGGGAAAAATGACAAAATAATCAGCCATCGAATCAACAAACTCGAAGCCGAAGTTCGTAAACTCGGCGAATATTTAGAAAAGGAATTGAAGGAACGAAAGCAACACAAAAGCAAGCAGAAAGATGAGCATGTGGAAAAGCTCAAAAAGTTGCTCTTTCGCGAGCGCAAACGGAGTGCCGTTCTTTTGACGAAATATTCACACTTAAGAGAGAGATATCTATCCCTCTACAAGACCTTTACAGAATTCGATAAAGGCAGGCCTGCCCCCCTCCCTTCCCGGCAAACACCACCGGGTGAAACACCCGTCAAAATAGATCCGTCGATTCTGCTGCCGACCGATCTGGAATTTCCGTCCGATGATAAGGATTTTAAGCTCTAATCCCAAAGCTTTCTACAGATCCTTGAAGTCCGATCCATTCATTCCGAAACCATAAAAAAGGCAAGGTCGCAAGCGGCCCTGCCTCAATATCGAGTTTAAACGAACGCTCAGAAATAAATGTTCATCAATAGTATTTATAGTATCCCTTAGCCGGCGCTTTAGACTTGTTGAGTACAACCCCAATCAGTTTTTCCGGTGGAATCAGTGAGAGTGCTTTTTTGACACCTTTTTGGGTCGTACGGGCGGCCTCGACCACCATCACAACCCCATCCATCAGCGGCGCAAAAGCGGTCGCATCTGCACCGGCCAAAATGGGCGGCACATCGAAAAGAACATAGCGGTCATCATAACGTTGTTTCATTTCGCGAACCAATTCCTTCATTTTGGGAGATCCGAGGAGTTCCGTGCTCTCCCGGATGACCCCGCCTCCCGATATGAGGGTCATATGCGGAATATTGGGCCAGGTAATTAAATTGCTCAGAGGCCGATCGTCAATCAGATAATTGACCAGGCCCCGGTCGCTTTTAAGACCGAGGTAATCATGAATTTTTTGACGCCGCAGGTCACAGTCCACCAGTAAAACGGTCTGATCGTATTCCTTTGCCATGGTAACCGCCAAGTTGATGCTCGTAATGGTTTTGCCTTCCCCGGGCTGGGAGCTGGTTATCATGATCGTGTTCCAACCCTGCTCTTTTGTGCGCTGTTGGATTTGGGTTCTTAAAATTTTATAAAATTCGATTTCTTCTGATTCGGAGAATAAGCTGACACATCTGTTTTTGGCTGCTTTTTTGCGGTCGAATTCAAGCCGCCTCGATTTTGAATATACCGGAGGTTTCCACCCGGCCTGGCCCTTTGGCCTTTCGTCTTGTGAAGCAGGAACCTCCGGTTTGGGCTTCGGGCTAACCGGAGTAGAAACCCGTGCTTCGCCCGGTCGGGCTTGATCGATCTCTTTACGTTGCGGTTTGATTGAAACAAGAGGCGTCTCTTTCCCCCGTTCTCTTTTTGCTTTTTCGAGTGCTTTGCGCAGCTTCATCGTTGTCACCTTTATCCTACAGGGCCGCCACTTTACGCATCAGCTTGGCCCAGAACATATTCAGATCCATGACCATAAAATGGAAAACAGCCACACCCGCAATGACGATTAAAAAACTCCCTATAACAAAGGAGGCGCGCTTTAGTCTCTGGAGGGTGATGTCCTTTGGGGTTAGAATTTCAGGAATGACGGCCAGAACCGGTAAAGCGGTGATTTGTGTGAGGGTGTCTGCATCACGAATGGAGTCGTCAATATATTCTTTAAAGGCGGCCATTCCAATTCCGGCCCCCAGACCCAAAACAAAACCGATCAACGCAATCGCCAGCCGGTTCGGTTTATACGGTTTCTCCGGCAATCGGGCCGGATCAATAATCGTAAACCGCTCCCCCTTCTGCTCTGCTTCAAGTCCTTGTGCAACCTGGGCCTCCATGAGTTTGCGCATTAGATCATTATATTTGGCCTGTGTGCTGTTGCGCTCAATTAAAATCACTTTGTAAGCCTCTTCCACTCTTGGTGTTGCCTGGACACGCCGCTCATATTCATTGCGTTTTTTAAGCATTTCGCTTATTTTTTTTCGGGCGCCTTCGATTTCCACCTTTATGGCGGTCAACTGGGAAGAAAGCGAAATATAGGCCGGATTGTCGGGCCGCGTCTCTTCCGCATCAGATGCTTTTTTCGATGCGGTCACTTGATCTTCGATCGCTTCGATCTCGGCTTTGAGCTTTTTCACATCCGGGTAGGCATCCGAAACACGACTTTTCAGATTTGCAAGCTGCAATTTTAGCTGCTCGAGTCGTTTTTGATCCTCTTCATCTTCTTTCTCGATTTCAGGCGATGTGCTCGCAAGCTGGGTTTCGAGAAAGCCCCTTCTTTCTTTCAGGTTGCGAAGCTCCTCTCGCATGACATTGACCTCTCGGTCGAGATTTTGAAGGCTTTGCTGATTGACCTGCAAAAGCTCCGGCAGTTCATTGATATGCTGCTTTTTAAAAACTGCCAGATTGGATTCGATCTCATCCAGGCGCGATCTCAACTTGGACATCTCTTCTTCTAAAAATATAGAGGTTTCCTTGGTTTGGCGTTGACGCACCTTTAAATTTTCCTGCAAAAAGAGCGAAGCCAGAACATTGGCGACCTCCTGAATTTGTTGAGGTGTGTCTTTGCCTTCGTATGAAAGGGTAAACGCAATCATCGCCGTTGTGGACCGGCCGCTGCGACGATCGACAACTTCGGTACTGACGGGCTCCAGTTTCACATCCTTGCGCATCTTGCCAACAATTTCGTCAATGGTTCGTTTGCGTCTCAAATCCGGGTAAAGGTTAAAACGGTTGATGATTTCCAGAAGTCGCGACGAACTCATGATGCGCTGGTTGATAGCCTGAATTCGTTGATCGGCATAACTCGTCACCGTAGCCATGACAAAATCGGCCGGAATATCCTGTTCTTCGATAAGGATGGTGGAAGTCGATTTATAAATGGAAGGCAGGACCAGGGCCACGATACTGGAAGCCAATACGATGATAATGAACGGAAGGATCAGGCTCCATTTACGTCGTTTTACAACCTCGGCATAATCGCCGATGGTCATTTCATTGGGGTCCATGGCACTCCCTTAAATCGAAAAATGGTCTAACTTGCCGGATTAAGATCCCAAAAGCGGATAACGCCATTCAAATCGGATGAAGATAAGATTTTGCTGCCTTTCGGCATTAGCTGTCTCATCATTGATAATCGTGTAGGCATAATCCGCTTCCAGCGCCATATCCCGGGTAAATTCGTAGCGCAGAAGGGGCTGAATACTGAATGAATTTTCGTCGATGTTGCTGAGCGCAAACTCCTGTTGATCCGATTTGTTTAAATAGTATCCGGCCGACAGGTCGCCGCTAAACTTGTCACTGAATCGGCGGCTGATGTTGGTACTCAAACCGGTTCTTTCCGTGGCTCCGGTTCGGCCCGAAGCCGGCTGGACATCATGTGAAAAATTAAGACGAATGGCGGTAAACTCGCCGCTGTAAGTCAAAGAAATCTGACCCCGGACGCCCCACACCTCATTTGTGGCCACCGCTGGATCATCAAATACGCTGCGGGTGAACCGGGGACCGATATCAAAAATAAACCGATAAAACTCACTTAGCCTCCGTTCTATTCCCAGAGTCGCGGAATAATTATCTACTTTCGAACTGGTATAGTCAGCAATGGCGTAACCGAAATTCATCCGTCCCAGAGTCGATCTCCACAGGGTCTCCAGATTGAGGGTAAACCCGATATCCGCTGTGTGAGAGAAAAAGTCATTTAGCGCTGCCTCATCAAATTCTTCCTTATTATAGGCATACGAGATCGCAGCGGCCGTCTTTTCGGTAAGCGAATAATCGCCAAAAGCCCGAAAACGCAGCCTGTGGCGAATATCCGTCCCCAAAACCAAACCGGTCGTCTGAATGTCCCTGTCCGGACGGGAATCTATGAGATACCCGGATTCAAAGCCCCCTCGCATGCGGGGTGTCAATTGATATCGAACACGCCCCCAATAGTCCTGGTCGATATGATTCAAATCATGATTATCCGTATAAATCAATCCGTCGATGCGTCCCGAAAGGTGCAGATTCAGCCGCGCCGTCCGCTGTTCCAGTTCTATTCCTGGGGACAGCGTGGTAATGTAATCATCGATTTCCCCGCTTTGGGTCACAAAGATATTATCGTTATATTCCTCTTTGACCGTTATGGAAGGAATGATATCGAACCCGTTCGCAAACGCGCTATCTGCGGAAACCAGCCAAATCAAAACGGCCAATAGCACCACCGCCATCCTTTTCGACGCTTCGTTCAACTTTTAACTCCTTGCCTACTTAGTGCACATCCTCGAATAATTGATAGCACCATAAAGTGTCAATTCAGAAATGTGGATTTTTGCCGAAGAACTTCGTTCTTCATAGTTGGTGTTGGACAAGGCCGCACAAAGGTTTGCGGTGAGACGTACTCAATGTACGTCGCAACCGGTAACCTGCGGAGAACGCCGTACAACGCATAAAAGACCATTTATGGATGGACACTTAAGGGACGACGATCACATCCCCCTTACCCAGTTTGATATTCTGTTCGAGCCCCTTCCCTTTTGAAACCTCATCATACTTAAACTCAAAGATTTGGGTCTGCTCACCGATGCGCCTGAAGATTTTCACCTTGTTGCGCTTGGCAAAAGGATTAAATCCCCCGGCCATGGCCAGTGCCTGCAAGACATCTACCTCAACATTAAGGGCAAAACGTCCGGGATTGTTGACTTTGCCGATAACATAAATAAGCATGCTGTTGGTCTGTTGGACAACGATGGTTATCTCAGGATCCGGCACGAACGGACTGATCTTGGTTTTCAATTCATCGGTAAGCTGAACAACCGTTTTCCCCTTTGCCACAATCTCGCCAATGAGGGGGAGGGCTATTTTCCCGTCCGGTAGTACGGTTACGATTTTGGTCAGGGCTTCATCTTTCCAGACCGAGATGTCCAGGACATCACCAGGGTCGATAATATAATTTGCCCTCGGGAAAGCCGGCGATTCGACGCTTTTCGCTTTTTCAGCCACGGGTGCAACCGTGAGCGCAGGGGTATATATTACCGTCAATTTACGGCTCCCTTTGTTGCCCACCTTATCAGTCGCCGTAACGGTGATGATATTTTCTCCTTCGGTTAATGGAATCTGGCTAATGATCCAATTCGCTGTCCCTTTAGCCATTCCGCTTTGGCCCTGAGAACTGTTCCAACTTACCGCACTCACTTCCCTATCATCACTGGCCGTGCCCGCCATATCGAGGGATGCATTCGATGAATTATACGAATCGGTATTTGTGGGTGCCAGAAATTCGATCGTGGGTGTCTTTAGATCGACGCTTGAGTATAAAATACCCGTTTCCGATTCGACCAAAAGATTTTCGAATTCACTCCCGGCATTGCCCCAGCTGTATAGACCAATTTTTCCGCTTTTCAAGGAATCATCGCTGATGTCAAAAACAGGTTCATCACTCAAGGATACGATAATCTTATTCCCGTTGACCTCAGCTTTTAGGGTATACCATTGATCCTGGACATACCTCACGGCATCTTCGGCCAGTACGATCACTTCTCCCCTTACCTTCTTGATCAACCTTCGGTAAGCGCGCTGCTTGTCCATCGAAAACCGGTAATAATTCTCGCCATCCAGAAATCTGAACATAATACCGATCGCATCGTCGTCCCTGGAACGTACATCTACCTGGATCGTATAATCAGACCAGTTGGGAGCACCGGTGACGATGAAGGTGCCCGGTTTTTGCGGATCGGTTGCTGAGCCTGAATCACTGTAAATATTGCTCCCCTGAGAGATCAGACCGCCCGACATGCTCCATGAAGAAGGGCCATCCGTGGTTCCCTCATCTACAATTGTCCACTCGGGCGCCAACCCTTCCTGGCCCCAAACCGGTAAAGTTAAAAATAAACCCGCCACACCAACCAGAACAATACGTATCATGCGGTGCATCGTTTCACTCCATCTCTTTTAAGCTATTTCAGTAATGAAAGGGTTTTTTCCGCTTCTTGCCTTCCATAGAACGGGCTCTTCTCTGCCAGGGATTTCTCGAGTTTTTCTTTGGCTTGATCCTTCTTCCCATCTTGATAAAGGACCATCCCCATATGATAATTCAGAATCGGACTGTCAGGCGTAAATGCAAGGGCCTTGCCGATAAAACCGTGGGCGCGATTGTAATCATTCATTTTGTAGTATATCCATCCCAGCGTATCCAGAATCTGTGGACTTCCCGGACGGTATTGCTGAGCTTGTTGGGCCATTTTCAAGGCTTTTTCAAGCTCTGTTGGAGATGTCGCATTTTCAGAAATGAGAAAAGCAAGGTTGTTGGCTGCAAACCAAAACCGCGGGTTAATATCCAGCGCATTCTGGTATACTTGGATGGCTTCCGGATACGATTTCATTTGCTCGTACAGAGCCCCTAAAGCGAGGTGGGCGGCTGCATTTTGAGGGTTGGCATTAACCGCTGCCGTGAATTTCTTAATCGCGACCCTCCTTTTGCCTTGCATCAAATAAAGTTGCGCCTGATTGTTGTGCGGGACGGTCCACATGGGTTGGAGTTTGATGGCTTTATTATAGGCAGCCTCGGCCTTTCGATATTTTTTCTGCGTGGCATAAGTAAGCCCCAGCAAGTTGTACGAAAAAGCATCCTTAGGGTTCTTACGGATCTGTTTTTTGCATACTGCAACAGCAATATTATATTTTTTCTGATAGATATACAGGTTGATAAGGGTCGATAAAATAACCGGTGATCGCGGAATCGTCTGGTGTCCCTTTTCAAGCACTTTGGTGGCTTTGCCCAACTTTTTCTGTCGAGTATAGAGTCGGCTCAGTTTGATATAGCTGATCGGAATTTGGGGCGCTTTTTGGCGGATGCGCTCGAACTCTTTTTCTGCGCGCGCATAATCCTTGATGGTCACCAGAAAATCACCCAGATTCGAACGTGATCTGTGATCTTCAGGATTCATTTCCAGTATTTTGCGCAGTTGTTTCTCCGCTGCTTTCATTTCTTTTTGCATGGCAAAATAGCGTGCCAAGGTCCGGCGAATCTCTTTTGAGTCGCCTTTTGTCTGAAGCGCATTGCGTAGCGTGTCGATAGCTAGCTCCGATTCATTGTTGATCATATGCGCTTCGGCAAGTCGCAGATAACCCGGTACGAATTGAGGCTTTTCATTCACCACTGTGCGCAATTCCGAGATGGCCTTCAAACCTTCGCCCCTGATTAGATGGATCTGGCCCTTGGTGAAATGCCCTTCCACGCTTTTAGGATTTTCCTTGATAACCTCCTCAACTTGTTTTTCGGCTGCGGCGATATTACCGAGAGTTAGATGCACTTTGGCCAGTGCATTGTGGGTTTGAATAATTTGTGGATTGGCGGGATCTTTGTCGAAAGTCAAACATTCCCTTAAGAGATCGATGGCGGCCTGGCCTTTTTGCATATTCATAAAGACTTCACTGAGCAAAAACCGGAGCTGAAAACTCTTTTCCGTATATTGGAATCCCTCTTTAAGTACTTTTTCGGCATCCTCCAGTTTCTGTTTGGAAACATAAAATCGCGCCGCCTGGACACGTTTTCGTTCATCTCCGGGACCAGCCGAGATGATTTGCTTGAGGAGTTCTCTGGCGCTTTCTCTTTTACCCGATTCCCACAAAAGACTTGCCAGTAGGAATTTATGTCCGACCTTGTCAGGCTCTTTCTCAATAATTTTCCTCAGAATCGCTTCGGCATCATCCATTCGTTTCTGCCGCACGAACAGATCGGCCATGACAAGATAAAGCTGAGCGGTATCAGGATTGGCCTCAATCCCCTGAATAAGTACTTCTTCCGCCCGCTGAATGTCCTTGCTTTTCAGCCATGCGTTGGCAAACTGCAAGAAAACTTCCGGCCGCGTCAGACCACTTTGGATCAGATCCTGGAAGCGCTTTTTTGCGCTCTTGATATCTCCCTCTGCCATTAATATCGAGCCTTCTAAGAATTGTGCTTCCTGGTTTCCGGGATTCTTTTTTAATAAGAAATTGGTTTTTTCACGGGCCTTTACGGTTTCTTTGGCAGCCAGGAAGAATTTGCCCAGTTGAAGCTGCGCGTCTGTGTGGTCCGGAGCGAGCTCGACCGTTTTTGAAAAATAACTAAATGCTTTTTTATGATTCCGTTCATGAAATTCGACCTGCCCCAGCATATAAAACGCCTGGGCAAATTTGGGATCGATTTGAATTGCATTTTTAAACTCCAGGCGGGCCGATACGTAATCACCCTTTTCAAAAAGCGCTTTCCCCTTATTGAAGAACTTCATCTTCTTTTCTTCGGGGCCACCGCAGGCCATAAGGCTGCACATTATTACCAGGAATAAAGCGGTGTATATGCTTCTTTGAATTTTGCCCATATTGACTTCCATCTACATTGCCCCTTTTCGCTGCAGCAGTATGATTGCCGTCTTTAATAAAATCTTCATATCACCCAAAAAGCTCCACTGATCGAGATATTGGCAGTCGAGATCAACAATTTTATCAAATTCCGTTATTTTGTTTCGTCCCGATATTTGCCACATTCCGGTAATTCCCGGTTTGCCGGCGATCCTTCTGAGTTGTTGATATTGATACATTCCGACCTCATCCACTGTGGGAGGTCGGGTGCCGACAAGGCTCATCTCGCCTTTGAGTACATTATAAAGTTGAGGCATTTCGTCTAAGGAATTTTTCCGAAGCCACCTGCCGACGCGGGTAATGCGTGGATCATCTTCGAGCTTAAATATCGCTCCGTTCATGATATTCTTTTCTATAAGCTCTTCTTTCAGAGATTCAGATCCCTGATACATGGATCTGAATTTATAAAGATTAAAAATGCGTCCGCGCTGACCGACACGCTTCTGCTTAAAAATGACGGGTCCCTCTGAATCGAGTTTTATTGCGATGGCAATAAATGGGGTGATCATGATTAGCAGCACCATTCCGACCAAACCACCAACCAGATCGAGCATGCGTTTATACACAAGCCCTACGGCATCAAATTGATCGATCTGAATGGTCAGAAACGGTACATTCTGAAGCGTCTCGACGGTAATAAACTGATCCATATCGACCCAGAGCGAGGGCAGGATTCGGAAAGAAACCCCGATTTTTCGACAAACATCCAGGCTCTTCATCAAATCCACCGATCGATCGCTATCCAAAGCGAACAAAACCTCATCAATAGTGTATTTCTGCAAACATTTCGAAAGATCATCTATATTTCCGAGAGTTTCCTCTTGTCCATTGTCCTCCTTTTTTACCGATAGCCGGCCAATTACCTCATGCCCCCAGCTCACTTGTTTTTTTAAGACATCCTCAACCAGGTCGCTCCGGGCCGAATCTGCCACAATTAAAATCTTACGGGCATTAAAGCTTCGCTCGGGAACTTTGTCAAAATAGATTTGAGCTAATATTCTTGCCACCGAAATAAAGATAAAAGACTGGGCCGCAAATAATGCCAAAAATAGACGAGAATAGGCTGTCATTTTAATTACAAAAATGGCGGCCGATATGACCGCAAAGTCAAGCAAAATCGCTCTGAATATGGACCACAAAAGGTCAAAATAAGACGTCGGGCGACTTTCGCTATAAAGATTTAATCTTCCCAGTACATAGTTGTTGATAAACATGATTCCCATGACCGATCCCACGAAAACCTGTGTTCCCATGGACCATTGGTAGCCGAAGTAAATGGGAGATATATAGAGCCTGATAAAATATGCGGCATAGCCAGCCGCGATGACGCACATGGCGTCGATAACCATTAATACCGAATTAATAATGTAGGCCTGTTGTTGGATCATAATATCACTCTAATCGAGTCAAATAATATAGCCTTTTATAGCAAACGCCATCATTGCGACCAATGTTCCGATCACAAGACGACCCATTTTGCCCCGCAGTTCGCCGATCAACACATCGTAGCTGAAAAATAACACAATAATCTTGGTGGCGATCATACCAAGATGATAGCCCTTTATCTGTGCATCGGGCAAATTGGGGACAACCAATGCGATAAAAAGAATTAAAAAATCCATGGGAGAACTTTTAAATCCTTTTGTCCGCCGGGTAAACTTGAGCGTCATTATCACCATAAATATGAATAAACAGCAATAATTCAGCAAAGGTTACATAAACAACCGTAAAATTTTAAATGCTGT